>NZ_JACJFX010000006.1:0-186295 GCF_014164675.1 Propioniciclava sp. MC1683
ACAGGCGCAACCAAGGACCCCGAAGTGGAAGGGCCGGGCAGACCGGCGGACCCGACACGCCCACCCCCGAGTGAAGCGTCAAAACGGAGGAAAGTCACCACCAAGAATCACGGCCGGTGGATCAGGGATCAGGTGATGGACTGGGCGACCGACGGGGGAACCATCCGCAGGCTTTATAACGACAACCTCAAGCGAGCCCAGATTCCGGTGCCTGACCTGGATGAACAGGAGCGAGTTGTCTCGGTGCTCGATGCCTTCGACGCACTGGTGAACGGCCTATCTGTTGGGTTACCTGCGGAGTTGACGGCACGGCGACAGCAGTATGAGTTCTACCGTGATCGTTTGCTCACGTTCGACGAGGTGGCGTCGTGACGCCGATCGATGGGTCGACCGTCGCCTATGAGGCGATCGCGTTGAGTGCCGAGTCGACGGTGGTGGCGGAGTTCATCCCGGAACCTGCCAAGCAAGACGGCTACCAGTCCGAGGGCGACCTGGAGCGGGCGTTCATCGCCTTGTTGGAGTAGCAGGCGTACGACTACCTGCTGTTGCGCTCGGAGGCAGAGCTGGTGGCGAACCTGCGGACGCAACTGGAGGCGTTGAACAAGCTCACGTTCTCGGATGGGGAGTGGCAGCGGTTCTTCACCCAGCAGGTCGCCTCGGCGAATGAGGGGATCGTCGAGAAGACCGCCAAGATCCAGACCGATCACGTCCAGGTGTTGAAGCGCGACGACGGGTCGTTCAAGAACATCTACCTTCTCGACAAGACCCACATCCACAACAACCGCCTGCAGGTCATCAACCAGTACGAGGTCCCAGCCGCGACTGCCGGCGCCGACGGCGTCCAGACAGGTGGTGTGCACGCGAACCGCTATGACGTGACGATCCTGGTGAACGGCCTGCCGTTGGTGCACGTGGAGTTGAAGCGGCGGGGGGTGGACATCCGGGAGGCGTTCAATCAGATCAACCGGTACGCCCGGGACAGCTTCTGGGCCGACTCTGGCCTGTTTGAGTACGTGCAGTTGTTCGTGATCAGCAACGGCACGTTGACGAAGTACTACTCCAACACGGTCCGCGACCAGCACCTGGCCGAGGCGTCCGGGAAGAGGAGCCGGCGGAAGACGTCGAACAGCTTCGAGTTCACCAGTTGGTGGGCGGACGCGAGCAACAAGCCGATCACCGACCTGGTCGGGTTCACGAAGACGTTCTTCGCCAAGCACACCTTGTTGAACATCCTGACCCGTTACTGCGTTTTCGACGCCGACCGCAAGCTGCTGGTGATGCGCCCGTACCAGATCGCGGCCACCGAGCAGATCCTGCGGCGCATCGAGACCGCCACCAACACCAAACGCCTGGGAACGATCGCCGCGGGCGGGTATGTGTGGCACACGACCGGGTCAGGTAAGACGCTGACCAGCTTCAAGACCGCCCAGCTGGCGACGAAGCTGCCCAGCATCGACAAGGTGCTGTTCGTCGTGGACCGCAAGGATCTCGACTACCAGACGATGCGCGAGTACGAACGCTTCGAGAAGGGCGCCGCCAACTCGAACACGTCGACACGGGTGCTGAAACGGCAACTGGAGGACCCGAACTCGCGAATCATCATCACCACGATCCAGAAGCTGGCCCGCTTCGTCGACCAGAACGCCAAGCACCAGATCTTCGCTGGGCACGTGGTCATCATCTTCGATGAGTGCCACCGCAGCCAGTTCGGTGACATGCACACCAAGATCACGAAGGCGTTCAAGAACTACCACCTGTTCGGGTTCACCGGGACGCCGATCTTCGCCGTGAACGCCGGGAGCAGTGGCACCCCTGGGTTGCGGACCACCGAGCAGGCGTTCGGCGACCGGCTGCACACCTACACGATCGTGGACGCCATCCGCGACGCCAACGTGCTGCCCTTCCGGATCGACTACATCAACACGATCAAGACCTCCGACGCGATCGCCGACAAGCAGGTATCCGCCATCGACACCGAGAAGGCCCTGCTGGCGCCCGAGCGCATCAGCCAAGTGGTGGCCTATGTGCGCGAGCACTTCGACCAGAAGACCAAGCGCAACAGCACCTACACCCTCGCCGGGAAGCGGCTGGCCGGGTTCAACTCGCTGTTCGCGACGGCATCCATCGAGGCCGCGAAGCGCTACTACAACGCCTTCACCTACCGCCAGGACGAACTGCCATCCGACCAGCAGCTGAAGGTGGGGTTGATCTACAGCTACGCCGCGAACGAGGCCGAACCCGACGGCCTGCTGGGCGAGGAGGAGTTCGAAACCTACGACTTGGACCAGAGCTCGCGGGAGTTCCTGGAGGACGCGATCCAGGACTACAACGACCTGTTCGGCACCAGCTATGACACGTCAGCCGACAAGTTCCAGAACTACTACAAGGACCTGTCGATGCGGTTGAAGAACCGCGAGCTCGACCTGGTGATCGTGGTCAACATGTTCCTCACCGGGTTCGACGCCACCACCCTGAACACGCTGTGGGTGGACAAGAACCTGCGCGCCCACGGGCTCATCCAGGCGTTCTCGCGAACGAACCGGATCCTGAACTCGGTTAAGACGTACGGCAACATCGTCAGCTTCCGGAACCTCGAGGACGAGACCAACGAAGCCCTGGCCTTGTTCGGCAACGCGGACGCCAAGGGCGTCGCGCTGCTGCGGCCGTACGGGGAGTACTTCGACGAGTACGCCGCCAAGGTCACCGAACTCCTGGACGGCTACCCGCCGGGGCAGGTGATCGTGGGCGAGGAGAACCAGAAGCAGTTCATCGCCCTGTTCGGGGCGATCCTCCGGCTGCGGAACATCCTGACCAGCTTCGACGACTTCGCCGGCAACGAGATCCTGACGCCGCGGCAGCTACAGGACTATCAGAGCGTCTACCTGAATCTCTATGCCGAGCGGCGCAAGGTCACCGTCGCGGACAAGGAGATGATCAACGACGACGTCGTCTTCGAGATCGAGCTGATCAAGCAGGTCGAGGTCAACGTCGACTACATCCTGATGCTCGTGCGCCAGTACCTGGAGCAGCATGGCGAGCCTGGCGACGTCGAGGTCCGCGCCACCATCGCTCGAGCCATCGACGCCAGCCCCAGCCTGCGCAACAAGAAGGACCTCATCGAGGCGTTCGTCGCCTCCCTGACCGTGGACGCCGACGTCGATCGTGAGTGGAAGGCCTTCGTCGCCGCCAGGCGCGCCCAAGACCTGGAACGCATCATCGCCGAGGAGAACCTCCGCCCTGACGAGACCCACGAGTTCGTTGCTCGCGCCTTCCGCGATGGCGCCGTCCCCACCGCTGGCACCGCTGTCACGGGAATCCTCCCCCCCGTGTCTCGGTTCGCCAAGGCCAACCACCACAGCCTCAAGAAGCAGAACGTCCTGGAAAAGCTGTCCGCGTTCCTCAGCCGGTACCTCGGCCTGTGAATCTCGCAGGCGGACTAATGGGGACGGCCGGCTAGGGTTGCCCTACTGGCGAGCCGCCCTCATCGCACGGGCTTCGGCCAGACGCCTCGACCGGGCGGGAGCTTGCCAGACCTCATTCAGGACTTCAGCCATCAGATTGAGGACCTCTTCCGCATCCTCTTGGGTCACGCGGTCCTCGAGGTCACCGTGGGCCGTACCGTTACCCACGTGCCTGATTTCGTGGGCCTGCTCTGCGACGGCCTTACGGATCAGACCCCCGTTCGCCATTCCCTCGATCTTGGCGGCCAGCGTCCCTGACGTGACTCCTTTCGCCTTCGCAGTGCTCTCGACCACCGCTCGCGCGAGCATGACCGCACCCCGGGGCGCGCCAGCGATTTGGCACGTCCAAGCCTCGGTGGCGGTCTGAGCGATCTCATTAGGCACATCTGGGTAGCTCACCTGATGGCCGACAGGAGGAGACCAACGTGCTTGCTCGTAGTCCGACGGCCCGTCGTCGCGGCCGGAGGTTCGCCATCGAGGATTGTTCGGGTCATACGACGTGTACCACGTCGCCACACTCACTCGGCCGCAGCCGTCGCACTCGAATGCAGCGTCGGCCACGTAGTTGTCGTCTCCGCCGAAGTACGGGAGGTCTGTGACCTTCACTTGCCCGAACAATGTCATGTGGCAGCGGTTCTTGCACCATCCACACGTGATCGCCGCCATCGTCTCCCTCGCCCTCCTACATCATGGTCTGGCCGTTGGTCGCCTCCGCGACATGCTCTACGCCCTTGGCTGACAGTCCACTGGCACGAGCACTGGCGAATCTACCTCTACGGGATCAAGGCGCCGGCTCCGCCGGCGCGCCGCTGCGGTCCGCTCCTCGCTGCGCTGCGGTGCGGTCCTCGCGGGGCCGCGGTGGTGCTGTCCTCGCGGGGCCGCGGTCGCGTCTAGGCCACGAGCCATGGACCGCGCCGAAAGGACCCGAGCAATGGTTTCCAAGGGCTTCGTCTACTGGGCCTGCCCAGAACCGCGCTCCCTCGGCACCCATGCGCCCCGAGTGTCGCCAGGGGGCCACCGCAGTCGATTCGTGTTCAGCTTGGCTAGAGTCGAGGCGGCTAGGTCAATACCGAGTGCATCGCTCAACGAAAGCAGAAACAGAAGAACGTCGGCCATCTCGTCGCCAATTTCTTGCATCTTCCCTACAGGAAGCTCGCTTGGGTCATCGGCCGTCACCCACTTGAAGTGCTCGAGCAACTCGGCCGCTTCTACAGTCAACGCAACTGCGAGATTCCGGGCGGAGTGAAATCGAACCCAATTCCGTTCAGCAACGAACTCTCGCTGGAGTGCCATCAGTTCATTGACGGTCACTCCTGCGGAGTGGGGAGCCTGGCGAGGATCGGACCTGCTCACTGAATCTCCCAAAGCGTGACCTCCTGGCGTCGCAAGTCTGACAGTTTGTGAATGGTGCTGCCAATTAGATCTACTGAGCAGTCTTCTGAAGCTGAGGGCATGTCTAGGCATGAGTGACCAACTACACGATCAGGAGCCACCTCCCGAATGCCTACAAACTTGAACCAAGCGGGGGCGCTTCTGGCGTTGTAGTAGGCGGGCGTCGCCCTAGGCTCAGGAGATGCCTCCAAGTAGTCCTGAAAGGCCAGGTCCGTGCACATGGCTGAGTAGATGCAGCCTTGGCCTGTGTCGTACAACAGAACTTCAAGAGGCCCGGCCGATATGGAGCTCCTTAAAGCTCCGAAGCGTTCCACTGGAACCGTCTCGTACGACCTGTATAGCCACCCCCACCATGTGAATTTGTGTTGGGCGATTGATTGTTGGTGAAGTCGAATCGTCTCGCCCAGTGGTCGTTCAATGTCGCGAAAGCGTAACACCAGCGTCCCAGTGGTACTCATGAGCGCGTCCTCATTCTGTAGATTGCGATTTCATGGAAGGCTTGGTTGTCAAATTCCAGCCCCCGAGATTCGATGAGCCACTGCAAATGGTCCGGATCCAAGTCCTCAATGTCAAACGGGACCCGGCGTGAAGTCTCCTGAACGACTTCCAAGTTCGCGTCGCCGGCAGCGGCAATCAACTCCGACTCCGCCAAGCGTGAGGTGACGACCACCAGCGATCCCCCAGGGCGCAAAAGGGCAGGGGCACTGCAGACCAGCTCGCGTATGAGTTCGGTGCCATGAGTCGCCAAGCGGGACGGAACGCCAGTGGCGGTGTGGCTCGTCGGTACGGGGATGTATGGGGGATTACAGAGGATAAGGTCGTACTGACGGGTCAGGCGCGCCGGTTGAAATGGAGCTGCGGTGAGGCAGACTCGGTCGGCCAATTCGGGTCCCGAGCAGCGCGCGTTACGCCTTACGTTCTGGGCTGTGCAAAGCACGGCTCTGGCGTCCATGTCGATGGCATCCAGTGCGACGAGAGGCGCAGCATCGCGAAACCCCGCGGCGCTCAGAAGTCCGTTCCCGCACCCGACTTCCAGGAGGTTGAACTCAGTTGCCGCTTGCGCCCCCTGGGCGACCCATTGATCGCGTACGAAGAGCCGCGAGTATATCCAGTCGCAGAGAAAGAGGGTGTCGATCGTGGGGCCGAAGACTCCTTGGTGCTCTCGACGGTCGACTAACACGACGACATTCCGGTGAGCCACGAGGCGGGCCGGACCGGAGAGGGCCAGCTTCACGAGATCGACCTGAGCCCGAGTGGTGGCGTAGCTCAATGCCTGAACAGGGTCCAGATATGCGTGCGGTTTCGGAATGGCAAGCCCGGATTTGAGTTCGATCCGCTCGCCCACGAATTCGAATCCGACAAGAACTGCCGACATCAAGAGGTCCGTATAGTACATCATGCAACCTCGTGGATGCCCTACGTGTGCTGGGGCTACGCGTGAGATCAAGTGCCTCAGGCGGTCGGCGAGCGCCAGGAATGTGGCTAGAGTCAAGCGTTCCCGTATGGGGACGGAGGGATCATGCGCCCGTGCGCGCACAAATCGTTCACCATGTTGAAACTGCTCGGTCAGCCACTTGGACATCGGAAGCTGGGCGCCATTGCGGTCAACCATTGAACCGAAGTCTTCTACAAAGGGGAGAAGGTCGCACACTTCAAGATCGGTCAGGTAGGAAACCCAACGCTGTGTATCCTGCGTGCTGCGGCAAGCGTCCCAAACCTGTCGGCGTGCTTCGAATCGAGGCTCCTGGTTCATGCGAGGCCGGCCATAATTGTCCCCGCCGCATTGGGGCCTGAATCTACACGGGTTTTGAAGAGCCCGCCGTATGCGGTGAACTCTCGTTCGTCAGCCTCAAGCCGCGCGCGGGCGGAGTCATCTAGGTCCCGCAGCGCCGAGCGATTGGCGCGGCGCCTTTCCAACTCATCTGAATCCGCGGTTAGAAGGATGACGCGGCAGTGATTTAGAACGGATCCCAGCAGCAGCGCAGTATAGGGTCGGGCAGTAACGCTGGCATTTGATTCGCGACCCCCAGCCGCTGCTAGGAACGGGTCGCGCGGCCACCCGTACCATTGCCCGCCGAACGCCATCGGAGCGCACAGGGTACCAGAGGTAACCTCATCCATGAACTGATTTGCAGGCAAGTGAGACATGCCTACCTCCTCGGCGGACACAAGGCGCGTCGTGTAAGTCACGATTATCGGGAGGCCGCACTCTAGGAGGCTCTGTTGAATCGTGGATTTGCCAACGCCGATTCGTCCCGTAAGCACGACAAGAGTCACGCTTCCTCCATGTTGTCGAACAAGGTTGGCTGAGATTCTGGAAGGATTCGCTGCAAGTCGGAGAATGTGTCGATGGAGTACTCTGGCGTGACGGTCGGCGCTTTTCGCAAGGCTCTAATTTGTGAGTCAGTCCAGTCTGTGACCCGCAGTAGTGTCTCAAGATCCTTGGCGCGCGTGTTAGACCCATATTTCGCCCAGACCGAGTGAAGTCCTAGCTGGGTCGCGGGTGCGATATCGTTTGAAAGAGAGTCCCCGACCACCCATGCAGGCTCCCCGAGCTTCGGATAGCGCTCGAGCACCAACTCGTAGGGAATGGTACTCGGCTTCAAATCGGCGTGCGAGACTGCCGCGTGCCACGGGAAGTCGATCGCAGATGATTCGGGCATTCGATGCCCCACCAAAGGGTCGTCCCTTCCCTTGGCACCCCATCCCTCCCAGCTGACGAGTCCGTCAAAGTAGGAGCGCAGTCCCATCCGCTCAATTCTGCGGTACGCCTGATAGGTGGGAGAGTTCGTGACAGCGACAACGCTGTACTGCTGCATGCGGATCCAGGCCAGCGTCGGTCGGACATCTTCGAATGGCCGCAGGCGTTTTCTCTTTACCGAGTTGAAAGCGCCGATCGCGGCATCGAGCACCTTCCTAAGAGCGTCAATCTCGAGGGCCCCGGTGGAGGGCAGTTCCTGAAGCGAGAATGAATACTCAATAGAGCGGTGTTTCTGGTGCACGACCTTCAACTCGCTGTACAGACGTTCCTCGGGGATCGCCAACTCCCTGGCCGCTACGTGAACCAGCGCCCTGAACGCAGACGCGTAATAACCGCTCCAGTCGAACAAAGTGTTGTCGACATCGCAGATCAGCAGCTTCACCGCGCGGACCCATGGTCTGACGCCGGCAGGCATGACAGGAGTTCGCGCCCTTCGCGAAACCTTAAGTGGCACGGCAGGAATGGCATGGCTGGAGGCACCTATCTTACGACCGAGGGTGACTGGAAGCTATCTGCCGCGCAGCCCCGACTCGTGTGGCGAGCAGAGCGGCGAGCTCAGCCTTGGTCCCCACCTGATACGCGGCTCGTTGTCCCTCTGCGCTGTGGACAGTGTAGTCCGCGGTTCTGAGTTGAGACTCTCTCTTGCTGGTGTCAGGCATCGTTGTCCTTCTTCCTCATCTGCGGTTCGTGATGACTCGGCACCGTACGTACCACTGTGTGAGTCGAGTACAGCACGCCACACTGACAATCGACGATGCAACCAGGACCCAGATCAGCGGTTCGCCCGTGAGCCCGACGGCCAAAGCTAGGGCGACCACGAGAGTGGTGATCGAGCTGGCAAGCAGTGTTGCACGAGCGCCACTCAGCATGCTGCTAAGAAGCCCGAGCTCGCCTTGATGGGCAAGGAACCCAGCCGCGAGTGCGGGGAGAGCAATGAACAGAGCCTGCCAAGCCGAGACTTGATCTCCATCGTCCGGCATGCAGCTCCGGGACGCCGCGACTGCCCAGGCGGCAAACGCACAAACGATCAGGGCATTCAGCGCTGAACTGACGAGTGCCGAGACGATGGGCCCATGCTGCGCTGGCGAGACGGTGATGCTCCCTACCGCCGCTGTGCCGGGAGACGATACGTTCGCCTGAAGGTGTCCAGTGCCCCCCACGACATTGCCGGCCCTTACCCCGACTCCCTCGAAGGGGTCTCTAACCTCCAGGGAGCACTCAGCGACTACAACCGTACTCGGAGGAGAGAATTGAAAATGATAGCTTTGCGCATCTCCTATCGAAGGCAGGTCGAAGCTGATGGTTCTCTCGTTTGGGGCGAACAGCCATGTGCTTATGCGACGTCTATATAGGCGTGCAGGCGTGGTTACGTAAGAGAACTTGGCGATTCTGCGTTGTGAGCCACAGCTCTTTTTGAACTGCATTTCAGCAAGAAGCACGAAGTTGGCTGCGAGGTCCGCGGCTAGCTTGACAAACACGGCATCGTCAGACAGTGCCACCAACGCAGGCGTTTTTGAGCGTCGAATATGATCAAGCACGGCCTCAGCCGCAGGCGCGGGGTCTAGGGCAATGTGGTAGAGTAGCTCGCGAATCTCAAATGGAATGCCATCCTCAGTCGATATGCCTAGAATGCCATGGGCAAGCACCAGGAGGGCTGAGTACGACAGAAATCCGTTCTCCTCGGTGCCTAATATAGGCAGGGCCGCGTTGTTCTCGTCGCGAACATCAAGGAGCGCGAGCGGCTCCTTCTTCAGCACAGCGAGGGGCACAATTATGCTGTCTTCAACGTTAGCTGTTGAGGGCAGTGGCTCGATTTCTGATTGAGGGGCCATTGGGGAGAAGTCGAGGCTGACTGATCGCCTCACCAAGCCGTCAACCGTGTAGGCAACCGACTCGACGCGACGGTGGATCCAAGCGTTCGGTTGAGTTAGAAGTAGCAGGAGCCGAGCCCCGCGGGTGAAGTCCGCCGAAGGAATCGCGGTCTTGCTTGCATCGCTCGCTGCCCCGTCCGAATCTACCATCACTTTCTCGATCGCCTCCTTCATGGCGCAGGCACGGGTTGTGACACTAAACACAGACTAGGCCACTCGATGCAACGCAGGCAGTTCATCTGGCCTTCACGCGCGTGCGCTGAGGGGGGTGTGCGCTCGGGCGCTCCGGCCCAGCAGGCCAGAGCCTGCAGCCCGGCTGCGACGCAATGAGCAGTCAGGACAAGCCGGGGACCCCTCCTTCGCCGTTGCCCCCTCATTGCCCCCGGGGTGCAACACATGCACGAGCATGGACAGCTCCACGGTTCAGGCCGCCTCCGTCTCCGGCCGCCACAAGGGCAGATGCCATTCGCAATGAGAAGGTCAGGGGTTCGAATCCCCTTAGCTCCACCACGAACCCTCGGCCATCAGACCGGGGGTTTCGTCGTTCCCGGCAGCCCCTACCCTTGGGCGCATGAACCTGTACTGGCGGATGCTCCTGCTGCGGCTGCGCTGGCTCCGAGCCCGGCGGTTGAGCATCTGGGACACCGCGCGCACCCCGTTCCGCGTGGTGCCCACCGACCTCGACCTGCTCCTGCACATGAACAACGGCAAGTACCTGACGCTCATGGACCTCGGGCGCATGGACCTCATGGTGCGCTCGGGCATGTGGGCGAAGCTGTCGGCGCGGGGCTGGTTCCCGGTGGTGGCCGGGCAGACGATCACCTACCGCAAGTCGCTGCGCCTGGGCCAGCGCTTCGACCTGTACACCCGCGTGCTCGGGTTCGACGACAAGTGGGGCTACGTGGAGCAGACGTTCTGCGTCGGCGAGACCGTGTACGCGCACGCGATCATCCGCAGCCGGTTCCTGAAGAAGACCGGCGGCTCGGTCGAGCACGACGAACTCGAGGAGCTGGTGGGCGAGTTCCCCGGCCACCTCGACGTGCCCGACTGGCTGCACGACTGGACGGCCTCGACCAAGATCGACACGACCACCTTCGACACGGCCGGGGCCGCCTGACTCCGGCGTGCCGCCTCAGTGGCGGTGCTGCTTCTTGAGCAGCTTCACGACCGTCTTGGCCACGCCGGCGGCGCTCATCGGGTTCTGGCCGGTCACGAGGCGGCCGTCCTCGACGACCTTCTCGGTCATGGGCAACAGCGCCTTGGTGTAGGTGGCGCCCTCGTCCTTCAGCGCCTTGTCCAGCCGGAACGGCACCACCTTGTCGCGCCCGGCCAGCTTCTCCTCGGCCCAGGAGAACCCGGTCACGCGGCAGCCCTCGAGCAGGGGCGAGCCGTCGGAAAGCCGAGCGCCGACGAAGGCGGCCGGCCCGTGGCACACCGCCGCGACGATGCCGCCGTCCTCGAGCGTGCTCACGAGCAGATCGCCGAGCGCCGGGTGGTGGGGGAAGTCGAACATGGTGCCGTGGCCGCCGGCCAGGTAGACGGCGTCCCAGTGCTCGTCGGCGACGTCCTCGACGCTGGGGGTGTCCTCCAGCAGGCCCATGAAGGCCGGGTCCTCGTAGCGCTTGTCGGTGCGGCCGAGCTTCAGGACCGGAGCGGCCAGACTCTCGGGGTCGAGGGGTACCAGCCCGCCGGAGACGCTGGCGATCGTGAGGTCGTGGCCGGCGTCGGCGAGCACGTCGTAGAAGTGGGTGAGCTCTCCCAGCCAGAGGCCCGTGC
Source organism: Propioniciclava sp. MC1683 (assembly GCF_014164675.1). Lineage (NCBI taxonomy): Bacteria > Bacillati > Actinomycetota > Actinomycetes > Propionibacteriales > Propionibacteriaceae > Propioniciclava > Propioniciclava sp. MC1683. The sequence continues at coordinate 11,262 of NZ_JACJFX010000006.1, forward strand.
GGTAGCCGGCGAGCTCGTACGCCGGCGTGTTCGTGGCGATGATCAGGACGCGGGCGGGATGCTTCGTGCGGCCCATGGTGGCCCTCCTCGTGGTCGGTCGGGACCACTCTGCCACGGGGGCGGTGCCGGCGAAAGGCCTTGTCGCAGCGGTGAGGGGAGCCCTCGGGGTCCAGAACCCAAGCCCTCGGCGCGTCCCGGGTCCCCCCGGGTACCAGACGGCAACGACCGGGGGTGTGGGTGGCCACGGTTCGGCGTCCGCGCGCGGAAGTGGCAGAGTTGGCCCGTGGTCGAGACGAACGAGAAGAACGAGACGCCCTTCCGGTACACCGCCGCCATGGCTGCCGACATCGAGCAGCGCTGGCAGGACCGCTGGGAGTCCGAGCAGACCTTCCGTGCCCCGAACCCGGCCGGCCCACTGGCCGAGGCCGCGGCGTCCGGGGACCGCGAGAAGCTCTTCGTGCTCGACATGTTCCCCTACCCGTCGGGCGCGGGGCTGCACGTCGGCCACCCGCTGGGCTACATCGCCACCGACGTCTTCAGCCGCTACCAGCGGATGACGGGCAAGAACGTCCTGCACGCGCTGGGCTACGACGCGTTCGGCCTGCCCGCCGAGCAGTACGCGGTACAGACCGGCCAGCACCCGCGCGTGACCACCGAGGCCAACATCGCCACGTACCGCGCCCAGCTGCGCCGCCTGGGCCTGGCCCACGACGACCGTCGCTCGGTCGCGACCACCGACGTCGAGTTCTACCGCTGGACGCAGTGGATCTTCCTGCAGGTCTTCAACAGCTGGTACGACCCGGACGCCCCCGCCCGCGACGGCATCGGCACCGGCCGCGCCCGCCCGATCAGCGAGCTGGTCGAGGAGTTCGAGTCCGGACGCCGCGCCGTGCCGGGCGGTCGGGCCTGGGCGGACCTCGACGCGGTCGAGCAGCGCAGGCTGGTCGACGACCACCGGTTGGCGTACCTGTCCGAGGCGCCGGTCAACTGGTGCCCCGGCCTGGGCACCGTGCTGGCCAACGAGGAGGTCACGGCCGACGGCCGCTCCGACATCGGCAACTTCCCGGTGTTCAAGCGCCGCATGCGCCAGTGGATGATGCGGATCACCTCCTACGCAGACCGGCTGACCGACGACCTGGTGCGCCTGGACTGGCCCGAGCCGGTCAAGCTGATGCAGCGCAACTGGATCGGCCGCTCCTCGGGCGCTTCGGTGGTGTTCCCGGCCACGACCGTCGCCGGCGGCGAGGTGGGCATCGAGGTGTTCACGACCCGCCCCGACACCCTGTTCGGCGCGACCTTCATGGTCCTGGCGCCCGAGCACGACCTGGTCGACTCGTTCGTCCCGGACGCGTGGCCCGCGGGCACCCGCGAGGCCTGGACGGGCGGGTTCGCGACCCCGGCCGAGGCCGTGGCGTCCTACCGCGAGGCCGCGTCGCGCAAGACCGACGTCGAGCGCCAGGCCGAGGAGGGCAAGGAGAAGACCGGTGTGTTCACCGGCACCTTCGCGACCAACCCGGTCAACGGGCAGCCGATCCCGGTGTTCATCGCCGACTACGTGCTGATGGGCTACGGGACGGGCGCGATCATGGCCGTCCCCGCGCAGGACGAGCGCGACTGGGCCTTCGCCGAGCGCTTCGACATCGACATCGTGCGCACGGTGCAGCCGCCGGCCGACCACGACATGGACACCGCCTTCACCGGCGACGGCCCGGCCATGAACTCGGCCAACGACTCGGTGTCGCTGGACGGCCTGGGCGTCGCCGACGCCAAGGCGCGCATGATCGCCTGGCTCGAGGAGCAGGGCATCGGCAAGGGCGCCATCACCTACAAGCTGCGCGACTGGCTGTTCAGCCGGCAGCGCTACTGGGGCGAGCCGTTCCCGATCGTGTACGACGAGACCGGCCTGCCGATCGCGTTGCCCGAGTCGATGCTGCCGATCGAGCTGCCCGAGGTGAGCGACTACTCCCCGGTGAAGCTCGACCCGAACGACAACACCTCCGACCCGGTCCCGCCGCTGGCCAAGGCCACCGAGTGGGCGACCGTCGAGCTCGACCTGGGCGACGGCGTCCGGCCGTACCGGCGCGAGCTGAACGTCATGCCGCAGTGGGCCGGCTCGTGCTGGTACGAGCTGCGCTACCTCGACCCGACCAACGACGAGGCGTTCGTCGACCCCGAGGTCGAGGCCTACTGGATGGGCCCGCGCGCCGAGCCGGTGCTGGGGCGTCCGGCGTCGCTGCCGGCGGACGTGCCCGACCCGGGTGGCGTCGACCTGTACGTCGGCGGCGTGGAGCACGCGGTGCTGCACCTGCTGTACGCCCGCTTCTGGCACAAGGTGCTGTTCGACCTGGGCCACGTCAGCTCCTCCGAGCCGTTCCGCCGCCTGTTCAACCAGGGCTACATCCAGGCGTACGCGTTCCGCGACGACCGGGGCCAGCCGGTGCCGGCGGCCGAGGTGGTCGAGGTGCCGGCGTCCGACGGCTCGGGCGAGGTGCGCTACGAGTGGAAGGGCCAGCCGGTCACCCGCGAGTACGGGAAGATGGGCAAGTCGCTGAAGAACGTGACCACGCCCGACGAGATGTACGCGGCGTTCGGGGCGGACACGTTCCGGGTGTACGAGATGTCGATGGGTCCGCTGGACGTGTCGCGTCCGTGGGAGACCCGCGCGGCCGTCGGCTCGCAGCGGTTCCTGCAGCGGCTGTGGCGCCTGGTCGTCTCGGAATCGACCGGCGAGGTGACCGTGGTCGACGAGCCGGTCTCGGCCGAGGTCGCCACCGCGATCGCCCAGACGGTCGAGGGCGTGCGTGACGACTACGAGCACCTGCGCTTCAACACCGCGGTTTCGAAGCTGATCGCGCTGACCAACACCCTGACGCGCCTGGACGCCGTGCCGCGCGAGGCCGCCGAGGCCGTCGTGCTGATGACCGCGCCGGTCGCGCCGCACATCGCCGAGGAGCTGTGGGGCCGCCTGGGCCACGAGGGTTCGTTGGCGTTCGAGGCGTTCCCGGTGGCCGACGAGTCCCTGCTGGTGCAGGCGACCGTCACCTGCGTCGTGCAGGTGCAGGGCAAGGTGCGTGACCGCCTCGAGGTTCCCGCCGACATCAGCGACGCCGACCTGGAGGCGCTGGCCCTGGGTTCGGACCGCATCAAGGCGCTGCTGGAGGGCAAGACGGTGCGCAAGGTGATCGTCCGCGCGCCGAACCTGGTGAACATCGTCGCGGGCTGACCTCACCCCTCGGGAGGGTTCGCGCGGACCGGTTGCTGACTAGGGTGGATGGTTCCCACCTGATCGGAGGAACCATGCCCGTCCCCAGTTCGATCGACCGCCGGGTGCTGCGCACCTACCTCGCCGACCACCTCACCGGTGCGACGGCGTGGGGAGGCCCTGCGCCCCGGAGACGGCATCCACGAGGGCTGACCCGCGTGGCCTGGCTCACGCCAGGTCGACGTCCAGCCCGCTGCGCCCGCGGATGGGGGCCGCGAGCGCGTGCGGCAGGTCGTCCACGCCGACCCGCGACGCCGTTGCGCCGACCCCCTGCACCGCGGCCACCACGTCGAGCACCTGCGGCGTGCTGAAGTAGCGCGTGAACATCGCCGGTTCGGCCGCCGCGTGCTCCAGGGAGCCGAAGATGCCGCCGCCGTGGTCGTTGAGCACGACCACCTGGAGGTCGACCTCGGGTTCGTGGTCGCCACGGGCCAGCCCGCCGACGTCGTGCGCGAAGCTGAGGTCGCCGAGTACCACGCGGACCGGTTCGCCCAACCCGGTGGCCAGGCCGTGCGCGGTCGAGACCAGCCCGTCGATGCCGGCCAGCCCGCGGTTGGCGACCACCTTCGCGCCGCGCCGGCGCCCCGGGGCGATGGTGTCGAACGCCCGCACGGTGTTGGACGAGCCCAACAGGAGCCAGTCGTCGGTGTCCCACAGGGCCAGGGCGGCGCGCTGCATGGGGGTCGGGTCGAGGGTGACCGCGGCGTCGGCGTCCCGCCAGCGCTGGAGCCACGCGGTGTCGGACGCCATGGGCGGCTCGACCGCGATCGCCCCGGTGACGAGGGTGGCGGCGCCGGCGACGTCGGTCCAGCGGGCGGTGGGGGAGACCACGACCACCTCGACCTCGGCGCGCCCCAGCAGCCGCGAGATCGGCCGGCTCAGCGTGGGGTGCCCGAAGACGACCACGCGCTCGACGTCGTCGGCCAGGCCGTCGGCGAGCAGGCGCAGGTAGTGCACGATGGCGCCCTCGGTGCGGGCGCCCGAGGAGGGCTCGGCCAGCAGCGGCCAGTCGGCGTCGGCGGCCAGGCGGGCGGCGTTCGGTCCTGCCCCGTCACCGGCGACGGCGAGGGTGCGGCGTCCGGAGGGTAGGCGGTCGGCGTCCGGGCCGCCGGAAGGCAGGCTGTCGACGGCCGGAACACGGGCTGTCGGCGCTCCGCCGCCTCCCGATCGGGGGGTGACCCGCACGGGGGCGGGGAGGTCGCCCGGCGTCCACGGGCCGTCGGGGACCAGGGGCTCGGCGAACGACACGTTGAGGTGGACCGGACCCGGGTCGGTGGTCAGCGTGCCCAGCGCCGCGGCCACCAGCCGGGCGACGTGCCCGCGGGCGGCCGCCGGGTTGGCGCGGGCGGGCAGCTCGGCGACCGCGCGGGGGGCGTCGGCGTAGATGCCCGTCTGGACCGTCGTCTGGTTGGCGCCCGTGCGGTGCCACTCGTGCGGCCGGTCGGCGGTGATGACCACCAGGGGCAGCCCCGCGTGGGACGCCTCGAGCACGGCCGGGTGCAGGTTCGCCACCGCGGTGCCGGACGTGGTCACGACCGCGACGACCCGGGGCTCGCCCCGCAGCGCCCACGCGCGGGCGAGGCCGAGGGCGAAGAAGCCGGCGGTCCGCTCGTCGATGCGCACGTGCGTGCGCAGCCAGCCCGCCGCCTCGGCGTCGGCCAGGGCGTAGGCCAGCGGCGCCGAGCGCGACCCCGGCGCCACGACGACGTCGCGGACCCCGTGGGCGGCCAGCTGGGTGACCAGCGCGCGGGCCATCGCGGTGGAGCTCATGCCAGGACCTCCTGCAGGTCGATGCCGGCCAGGGCGGCCACCCGGTCGAGGCGGTCGCGCCAGGCGCGGTCGAGGTCGGGGGCGGCGGGGGTGAGGGCGTCCGGCACCGCCCGCCCCACGGGGAGCTCGCCGTCCACGGGGAGCAGCGGGGTGGCGGCCACGTCGGCGCGCAGCATCGCGACGGTGGCCAGCCCGGCGGCGTTGGTGCGGGGCAGGGCCGCGGCGAGGGCGACCCCGGCGGCGATCCCGACCGAGGACTCCAGGGCCGAGGACACGGTGACGGGCAGGCCGAGCTCCTCGGCGAGGGCCAGGCAGGCGCGGACGCCGCCGAGCGGCTGCACCTTCACCACGATCACGTCGGCAGCCTCGGCGCGCACGACGGCGTGGGGGTCGGAGGCGCGGCGGATCGACTCGTCGGCCGCGATCGGCACCGCCACCGCCCGGCGCACGCGGGCCAGGTCGTCGACGGCCGCGCAGGGCTGTTCGGCGTACTGCAGCCCACCGGCCGCGCGGTCGATCCGGGGGAGCGCGGCGACGGCCTCGTCGACCGACCAGGCCGCGTTGGCGTCCACGCGGATCGCCCCGGCCGGGCCGAGGGCGTCCCGCACGGCGGCGACCCGGTCGAGGTCGTCGGCCAGCGACTGGCCGGCCTGCGCGACCTTCACCTTCACGGTCGCGCAGCCGGACGCCCGCACGATCTCGGCGGCACGTTCGGGTCCCACGGCGGGCACGGTGGCGTTGACGGGCACGGAGGTGCGCACGGCGTCCGGGAAGGGCAGCGTGGCTGCCTCGACCGCGGCGCGCAGCCAGGGCACGCACTCGGCGTCGTCGTAGTCCCAGAAGGGGGAGAACTCGGCCCACCCGGCCGGACCACGCAGCAGGACGCCGTCGCGCACGTCCAGGTTGCGGAAGCGGTCGGCCAGCGGCGAGGACCAGGTGAGGATCACGGCCGGTCCACGGGGGAGAGGGCCTCGTACATGGGCAGGAACTTGCGCGCGGTCTCGGCGAGCTCGTCGTTGGGCACCGACCCGGCCACGATCCCGCCACCCGCGAACAGGCGGATGGTCGTGCCCTCCTCGTCCAGCTGGCCGCAGCGCAGGGCGATGACGAACTCGCCGTCGCCCGCGGCGTCCACCCAGCCGACCGGGCCGGCGTAGCGGCCGCGGTCGAAGCCCTCGAGCTCGGCGATGACGCCGAACGCCACGTCGGTCGGGGTGCCGCAGACCGCGGCGCTGGGATGCACGACCCCGGCGACCGCGAGGGCCGAGCGGGGCTCGCGCAGGGTGCCGGCGATGTCGGTGGCCAGATGCATGATGCGGGGCAGGCGCTTGACCTGCGAGTCGCGGGTGGCCACCTCGCCCACGGACGCCAACCGCTCGGCCACCGACCGGGCGGCGTAGGCGTGCTCGGCGTGGTCCTTGGCGGAGGCGGCCAGCCGCGTCGCGGTGACGTCGTCGGCGTGCACGTCGCCGGTCACCGGCGCCGACCCGGCCAGCACCTGCGAACGCACCCGGTTGCCGCGGACCGCGACCAGCATCTCGGGGGATGACCCGACCAGCCCGTCCACGTGGAAGGTCCAGCTGGCTGTGTTCGCGCGCTGCAGGCGGTCCAGCAGCGCGGGCAGGTCGAGGGGCTGGGGGGCCGTCGCGACGAGGTCGCGGGCCACAACGACCTTCTCGACCTCGCCGGCGCGGATCCGCTCGACGGCCGTGGCGACCGCGTTCCGGTAGCGCTGGCGGGTGAGGCGTCCGGGCAGGAGCTCGAGCTCCTCGAACTCGGGCGGGTCGGTGGGCTCGGGCAGGGCCTCGGGGGTGTCGCCCTGCCGGGTCACCTCGAGGGTGCCGTGCGACCAGCGGCCGAGCAGGGCGGGCACGACGAGCACCGAGGTCGCGGCGGAGTCGTCGGCGAACGCCACGGTGGTGAAGGCGACGGGGTTGCTCCCGGGGGGCCGGGTGGCGGCCCAGCGGTCGAACGCGGCGTCCAGCTCGGCGAAGCGGTCGGGGCCGGTGCTGACGGCCCGGAAGGCCTCGCCCCACCCGAGCGTCGCGGCCAGCCCGTCGCCGGCACCGGTCGCCCACACCAGCGGCGTCCCACGCCGGAGCGAGGTGGCGAACGGCTCGATGACGCGCACGGCGTCCGGTCCTGCTGTCACGAGGGTTCAGCCTACCGCCGTCGGTAGAGTGACCCACCATGGGCAACCCGTTCGACCCGACCCGCTGGCGCGCCGTCGAGGGCTTCGACTTCACCGACATCACCTACCACCGGGGCATCGACGCCGCAGGCACCGACCTGCCCGTCGTGCGGGTCGCGTTCGACCGCCCGGAGGTGCGCAACGCGTTCCGGCCGCACACGGTGGACGAGCTGTACCGCGCGCTCGACCACGCCCGGATGACCTCCGACGTGGGCACGGTGATCCTGACCGGCAACGGGCCCTCGCCCAAGGACGGCGGCTGGGCGTTCTGCTCCGGCGGCGACCAGCGGATCCGCGGGCGCGACGGCTACCGTTACGAGGTCGACGGGGCCGACGACGAGGCCGCCCCTGAGCAGCGGCGCGAGCAGATCGACCCTGCGCGCGCGGGGCGGCTGCACATCCTCGAGGTGCAGCGGCTGATCCGCACGATGCCGAAGGTCGTCATCTGCGTGGTGTCGGGCTGGGCCGCGGGCGGCGGTCACTCGCTCAACGTGGTGTGCGACCTGAGCATCGCCTCCCGGCAGGAGGCCCGGTTCATGCAGACCGACGCCAACGTCGGCTCGTTCGACGCCGGCTACGGCTCGGGCCTGCTGGCCCGGCAGATCGGGCAGAAGCGCGCCCGCGAGATCTTCTTCCTGGCCCGGGAGTACTCCGCCGAGGACGCCGAGCGCTGGGGCGTGGTCAACGAGGTCGCCGACCACGACCGGGTCGAGGAGCTCGCCCTGGAGTACGCCCGGATCATCGCGACCAAGAGCCCCCAGGCGATCCGGATGCTGAAATTCGCGTTCAACCTCGTCGACGACGGGCTGGCCGGCCAGCAGGTCTTCGCGGGCGAGGCCACCCGGCTGGCCTACATGACCGCCGAGGCCCAGGAGGGCCGCGACGCCTTCGTCGAGCGCCGCGACCCCGACTGGACCGGCTACCCGCACTACTTCTGACCGGCACCCACCGCAGATGACGGTTTCTCTCCACAGGATGCCGGGCGGCACGTCGGCCGCAGCGGTGGCGGCGCTCTACGACGCCATCCTCTGGAGGGAAACCGTCACGTCCGGCCCGGTCCTCCTGCCGGCGGCCACCGCGGGGGCGGCCGACGAGGCGCGGGCCCGCATCACCCAGCCCCTGGACGGCGTCGACGTCGTGATCGCCACCTCCGGGTCGACCGACGGCCGCGGCCACCTCGTGGGGTTGTCGATGGCGGCGCTGGTCGCCTCGGCCCGGGCCACGCTCGACCGCATCGGGGGGCCGGGCCAGTGGGTCACCTCGCTCCCGGTGCACGGGGTGGCCGGCCTGCAGGTGGTCACCCGCAGCGTGCTGGCCGGGGTGCGCCCGGTGGTCTACGCCCCCCGCCGCGGCTTCGACCCCGGCCTGTTCGCGGGTGCCGTCGCCTCCCTCGAGCCGGGCCGACGCCGCTACCTCTCCCTCGTGCCCACCCAGCTGCGCCGCGCCGTCGAGCTTGCCCCTGACGAGCTGGCGGCCTTCGACGCGATCCTCGTCGGCGGGGCCGCCCTGCCGCCCGACCTGGCCCGCCGGGCCGCGGCCGCCGGGGCCCGGATCATCACCACCTACGGCTCCACCGAGACCTCGGGGGGCTGCGTCTACGACGGCGTCCCGCTCGACGGGGTCGAGGTGCGCCTGGTCGACGGGCTGGTCCACGTGGCGGGCCCCCACTTGGCCACCCGCTACCTCGACGCCGATGTCCAACCCTTCGTCGAGCACGACGGACGCCGCTGGCTGACCACCCACGACCTGGGCGAGCTGGTGGGCGGGCGCCTCCGGATCCGGGGGCGGGCCGACGACGTGATCATCTCCGGCGGGGTCAACGTGAACCCCCACGACGTCGAGGACGCCCTCGCTGCGCTCCCCGGGGAGTGGGTCGTCGTCGGGGTCCCGGACCCCGAGTGGGGCCACCGGGTCATCGCCGTCACCACCGGTCACGCCGACGCCGAGGCCGTGCGCGCGTCCACCGCCCACCTGGTCGCGGCCGCCCGCCCCAAGGACGTCGTCCACGTCGATGCGCTGCCGCTGCGCCCCACCGGCAAGGTCGACCGGCGCGGCCTGCAAGCAGGGCTGGTGGCCCGGGGCATCCCCACCCCGGCTGACAGGCGCTAACGTAGGCACGTTCTGCTAGCCAGGGGGTCACCATCAGCAAGCGCGCCCACAGCGACGCCGACCGACGCAGGTCGCTGGTCGCCGGCACCGTCGGCAACCTCGTCGAGTGGTTCGACTGGTCCGTGTACGGCTTCTTCGTCCCCTACTTCGCGGCCAGCTTCTTCCCCGTCGAGGACCGCGCGGCCCGCATCCTGGCCGCCTTCGCGGTCTTCGCCGTCGGCTTCTTCTTCCGGCCCCTGGGCGGCGCGATCCTCGGTTCGTACGCCGACCGCCGCGGGCGCCGGGCCGGCATGACCCTCACCATCCTCCTGATGGCCGGCGCCAGCGCCCTCATCGCCGTGCTGCCCACCTACGCCCAGATCGGCGTCGCCGCACCCCTGCTGCTCAGCCTCGCGCGCTGCGTGCAGGGCTTCTCGGCCGGCGGCGAGTTCGGCACCTCCTCGGCGTTCCTGGTCGAGAACGCGCCCCCCGGACGCCGCGCCTGGGCGGGCTCGTGGCAGCAGGTCTCGGTCGGCGCGGGCACCTTGCTGGCCTCGCTGCTGGCCTCGGTCATGTTCTCGGTCGGCACCGAGGAGTTCCTCACGAACTGGGGCTGGCGCATCGCGTTCGGCATCGGCGCCGTGCTCGGCCTGCTGGGCCTGTGGCTGCGTATGGCGGTGCCCGACACCGAGGCCTTCACCCGCGTCAAGGACGCCGGCCGCGTCGCCCGTCGACCGCTCACCGAGGTGCTCCGCGAGCACCCGCGGGCCGCGCTCCGCGTCATCGGCCTCGTGGCCGCCGGCACCGCCCTGGTGCAGTTCTGGTTCGTCTCGCTGCCGTCGGTGCTGAACCTCAAGACCGGCGTCGAGATCAAGGACGCCCAGGTCGCGGCCATGCTCGGCCTGGCCCTGTTCACGATCCTGCAGCCCGTCTCGGGCCGCCTGTCCGACCGGTTCGGACGCCGTCCGCTGCTGCTGTTCTTCGCCATCGGCTCGGCGCTGACGTTCATCCCGCTCATGTCCACCGTGGGCCAGACCATGTCGAGCGTGCTCGTCGCGGTGTCGGTCAGCGCGGTCCTGCTGGCCGCCTACGCGGGCTCGCTGGCCGCGGTGATGGCCGAGCAGTTCCCGCCCGAGGTGCGCACCGCCGGCATCTCGCTCCCGTACGGGATCGCGGTCGCGGTCTTCGGCGGACTCGCCCCGGTGCTCGCCACGGCGACGGTGCAGGCGGGCCGGTTCTGGGTGTTCGAGTGCGTCATGGTGGCCCTGTGCATCGCCTCGGCGCTGGTCTACTGGCGCATGCGCGAGACCCGCGACGACCGGTGGCACAAGGCGCCCCGGCCGGCGGACGAGAGGGTCAGCGACCGGGCTTGAACCGGCGCAGGCGCGTGGAGTTCGTGACGACGAACACGCTGGACAGCGACATCGCGAAGCCGGCGATCAGCGGGTTGAGCAGGCCCAGTGCCGCCAGCGGGATCGCGGCGATGTTGTAGCCGAACGCCCAGACCAGGTTGCCCTTGATCGTGCGCAGCGTGCGCCGGGCCAGGGCGATCGCGTCGGGGATGACGCCGAGGTTGCGGCGGACGAGGATGATGTCGGCCGACTTCATCGCCACGTCGGTGCCCGACACCACGGCCAAGCCCAGGTTCGCCGAGGCGAGCGCCGCGGCGTCGTTGATGCCGTCGCCGACCATCGCCACGCGGCGGCCCTCGGCCTGCAGGCGTTCGATGACGGCCGACTTGTCGGTCGGCAGGACCTCGGCGATCACCTCGTCGACACCCACGGCCGCGCCGATGGCCTCGCCGGCCGCCCTGCGGTCGCCGGTGAGCAGCACGGTGCGCAGGCCCATCTCCTTCAGGCGGGCGACGGCCTCGGCCGCGGAGTCCTTGACCGTGTCGGCGACCTCGATCCGCCCGGCGACCTCGTCGCCCAGGGCGACCAGCACCGTGGTGCGCCCCCCCGCGGCGGCCGCGGCCACGGCGTCCGACAGGGCGGTGGGCACGGCGAGGCCCTCGTCGGCCATGAGCTCGGGGGTGCCGACCAGCACGCGCCGGCCGGCGACCGTGCCGACGATGCCGCGGCCGGGGATGGCGCGCACGTCGGTGGCGCGGGCGACGGGCACCTCGCGGGCGGCGGCGTGGTCGGTGACCGCGCGGGCGAGGGGGTGCTCCGACTGCTCCTCCACGGACGCCGCGGCCGACAGCACCGCGTCGGCCGGGTGGGCGTCCGAGCCGTGCACCGCCTCGACGGACATCTCGCCGGAGGTCAGGGTGCCGGTCTTGTCGAGCACGACGGTGTCGATGATGCCGGAGGCCTCGAGGGCGTCGGGGCCCTTGATCAGGATGCCGAGCTGGCCGCCGCGGCCGACGCCGACCATGAGGGCCGTCGGGGTGGCCAGGCCGAGGGCGCAGGGACACGCGATGATCAGCACCGACAACGCCGCCGAGAACGCGGCGCGGGGGCCACCGCCGGCCAGCAGCCAGGCGACCAGCGTGATCGCCGAGATGGCCAGCACGATCGGCACGAACCACGACACGACCTTGTCGACCATGGTCTGCACCGATGCCTTGCGGGCCTGGGCCTGCTCGGCGGTGGCCGCCATCTGGGCGAGCTGGGTGTGCGCGCCGACGCGGTCCGCGCGCACGATGAGCGCCCCGTTGGTGTTGATGGTGCCGCCCAGGACGGCGTCCCCCTCGGTGACCTCGCGGGGCACCGGCTCGCCGGTCATCATCGAGGTGTCGATCGCGGAGGAGCCCATCTCGACGGTGCCGTCGGTGGCGATCCGCTCGCCGGGGCGGACGCCGAAGCGGTCGCCGACCTTGAGCTCGCCGATGGGGATCACGACCTCGGCGCCGTCGCGGATGACGCGGACGGTGCTGGGCGCGAGGCGCCCGAGCGCCGAGAGCACCGACCGGGCCGAACGCTTCGAGCGGGCCTCCATGTAGCGGCCGCCCAGCAGGAAGGTCGTCACCGCGGCGGCGACCTCGAGGTAGAGCGTGTCGGCGCCGGCCGGGGCGATGCCGTAGCCGAGCCAGTAGCCGGTGGTGTCCTCGGCGCCGATGATGGTGGCCACCAGCGACCACGTGAACGCGGCGAGGATGCCGAGGCTGACGAGGGTGTCCATCGACGTGGTGCCGTGGCGCAGGTTGCGCCAGGCGGCCTTGTGGAAGGGCCAGGCACTCCAGAACACGACGGGCAGGGCGGTGACGAGCAGCACCCACTGCCAGCCCGGGAACCGCATCTGCGGCGCGAGGGCGAGCACGATCGCGACGTCGCCCAGCGGCACGGTGAGCAGGGCTGCGACGATCAGCCGGTTGCGCAGCATCTTCACGCGGTCGGCGTAGCCCTGGCCCTCCTCGCCCTCGACGACGGGGGCGGCGCCGTAGCCGGCCTTCTCGACGACATCGACGGCGTCGGGGGCGCGGTCGGGGGACAGCCCGAGGATCACCGCGCGCTCGGTGGCGTAGTTCACCGTCGCCCGCACGCCGGGCATCTTGTTGAGCTTCTTCTCGATGCGCGAGGCGCAGGCCGCGCAGGTCATGCCCGAGACGTCGAGCTCGACCCGCTGGTCCAGGCCGCTGGTGACCTCGGCCTCGGGGGAGGTGGTCATGATTCGAACCGCTTCAGGGTGGCCTCGCGGGCCCGCTTCTCGTCGCGGCGGGCGAGCTCGGCGAGCATGTCGTTGTAGGCGTCGAAGGAGTCGTCGGCGCCGGAGTCGACGGCCTCGTCGATCTCGTGGGCCTCCTTGTCGTCCTGGCGGAACCACTGGGCGGCCAGGGCGGCGATCACGACGAACAGCGGGATCTCGCCGAGGAACCATGACGCCTGCCCGGCGATGCTCTGGTCGGCCATCAGGGCCGCGTGGTCGGGCAGCCATGGCACCGAGATGGTCTCGTAGAACTCGGCGCCGATCAGGGTCTGCGCCTGCAGGATGCCGACCGCGAACACCGCGTGGAACGGCATGATCGAGATCACGAGGGCGAGCTTGAGCAGGTGCGGGAGCTGCTTGCCGGTGCGGTCGGCGCCGATGATGATCGTGAAGAAGAAGTAGCCGACCATCATGAACGCGATCAGCATCAGCTGGTGCGCCCAGTGGTACTTCATGAGCCACGAGAACGCGGGGGTGAAGTAGACCGCGAACAGGCTGCCGACGTAGGCCAGCCACGCGACGGGGGCGCTGGTGAGGAACTGCCAGAGGCGGTGGTCCTCGAGCGAGTCGAGCGCGTCACCGAGCGACACGTGGTGCTCACCGGGTGCGGACGCCTCGCGGATCAGGGCCAGCGGTGCCCCCAGCACGCCGAGCACGGGGACCAGCATGTTGACGGTCATGTGCACGACCATGTGCCAGCTGTAGGTGACCGTGGAGTACTCCCACAGGCCGGTGACGGCCAGGAACAGGGTGAGCAGCCAGGTGGCGATCCACGCGACCGTGCGCAGCACGGGCCAGTGGCGGCCGAGCTTGCGGGCGCGCAGCACCCCGACGAGGTAGGCGCCGATGGCGAACACGACGACCGCGACCCAGAGGGTGTTCGGACGCCCCGGCGTGACGAGGCGTTCGATCGTGGGACCGACGGTCACCTCGTAGCCGAGGTAGTTGACCATGATGCTCTGGGGCTCGAGGAAGCGCGGCGTCGGGATGTGGTTCTCGGCGGTCAGGCAGGTCAGGTAGGCGATGGCGAGCACGACGTCGCGACCGATGCTGCCGGCGGTGCGCCCGCCGACGAACTGGCGCACGACCCAGCTCACGGCGAACAGGCCGAGGATGACGAAGATCGCGATCGTCCACAGGCCGTACGGGGTGCTGGTCAGCGGCTGGCCGGACATCTGCTGCCACGCGACCACGGCGTGGCCGCCGGCGGTGACCAGGAGCAGGGGGAGGACCAGGCGCTGGTAGCGCATGGCGGAGGCCGGCGTCCCGACGAGCCAGGCGCCCAGCGCGGCCGTCATCAGCGGGATGGCGGTGAACGCGATGGCGACCATCGCGTCGGTGGCCCAGTCGTGGTTGTAGCCGACCGTGACGTTGCCGGTGACGCCGACGAACGCCAGCGCGATCACCCCGGCCACGAGGCCGATCAGGAAGCTCGCCCAGTGGCGGCTGGTATAGACCGCGGCCACCACGGCCGCGGCGACGAGGGCGGAGGCCAGCCACGCCAGCCCGGAGGGGGAGGCCCAGATGAACGTCCACCACGCCTGGGGCCGCATCGTCGTGCCGATCGGCACGCCGTTGACGTAGGCCGGGTTGGCGAATGTGTTGAGCAGCGAGGCCGCGAACCAGACCTGCCCGAGCCGGCCGGCCCACGGCAGCAGGTGCCGTGCCCGGTCGCTGATGGTGTGGTCGGTGCCGCGGGGCGTGAACCCGACGACGCCCGACAGGACGCCCAGGGTGCCCAGCGCGGCCAGGCGCGCGGTGAGGTCGCTGACCAGTGAGATCATGCCGGTGACGTCGTCGGCCTGGATGCGCGCCGGGAGCGGCGGGCGCACGGCGAGGTCGAGCCCGACCAGCCAGATCGCGACGTACGCGGCGACGGCGGCACCGATGATCGACAGGAGCACGACGGTGCTGCGCCGGCTCGGCGCGAGGGACGACGGGGACGTGGTGGTCACGAACTACCTCGGTGGTCTGGGTGACCCGGTGGTCGACCGGGGACTTCCCCGCGAGTCTAGTCCTCGGCACTCGAAGCGTCCGGGTCGATCCGCCCCTGCGATGCCCCGGCCCCGGCTACGCTCGGTGCCAACGACCGCAGGGAGGCTTCGCATGCAACTGGGACTGATCGGGCTGGGCAAGATGGGCGGCAACATGCGGGAGCGCCTGCGCCGCGGCGGCCACACCGTGATCGGGTACGACACCAACCCCGAGATCTCCGACGCCAAGGACCAGGCCGACCTGGTCGCGCAGCTGACCGACAGCCCGCGCGTGGTCTGGGTGATGGTCCCCGCCGGCAAGGTGACCGACGCCGTGATCGGTGAGCTCGGTGACCGCCTGTCCGAGGGCGACATCATCATCGACGGCGGCAACAGCAAGTGGACCCACGACCAGAAGCATGCCGACCAGCTGGCCGAGAAGGGCATCCGCTTCATCGACTGCGGTGTCTCGGGCGGCGTGTGGGGCCTGGAGAACGGCTACGCGCTCATGTGCGGCGGCTCCGAGGACGCCGTGGCCGATGTGATGCCGATCTTCGAGACCCTCAAGCCCGAGGGCGAGTTCGGCTTCGTGCACGCGGGCGAGGTCGGCGCCGGCCACTTCGCCAAGATGGTCCACAACGGCATCGAGTACGGCCTCATGCAGGCCTACGCCGAGGGCTGGGAGCTGCTCGAGGCGTCCGACATCGTCACCCACGTGCCCGACGTGTTCGAGAGCTGGCGCGAGGGCACCGTCATCCGCTCGTGGCTGCTCGACCTCATGGTCCGGGCGATGGACGCCGACCCGCACCTCGAGAAGATCGAGGGCTATGCCGCCGACTCGGGCGAGGGCCGCTGGACGGTGAACGCGGCCGTCGACCTGGGCGTCCCGGTGCCGACGATCTCGGCGGCCCTGTTCGCGCGCTTCGTCAGCCAGCAGGAGGACAGCCCGAGCATGCGGATGGTCGCGGCCATGCGCAACCAGTTCGGCGGCCACGCGGTGAAGTCGGGCGACGACGTGGACGCCGTGCCCCCGGCCCCGACGCAGGGTTCCACGCCCGGACAGGCCCAGGTCCAGCCGGGCGCCTGAGGCGAACGCCCGCCAGGATGTCGGCATGGCTCCCTGGTGGAGCCATGCCGTCGTCACGAGAAGGCCTGGCGGTGCTCGAGGATGCCGATCGCCTGCATCAGGGCGAACATCGTCACCGGCCCGACGAAGACGAAGCCGTGCTTCTTCAGCGCCTTCGACAGGGCGAGCGACTCGGGTGACTCCGTGGCGTCCGCCCCCGCGGTGGGGTCGTCGGGGCGGAAGGACCAGACGAGGTCGCCCAGGTCGACCCCGGCGTCCGTCATCGCGGTCGTCGCCCGCGCGTTGGTGATGGCCGCCTCGATCTTGCGGCGGTTGCGGACGATGCCCGGATCGGCCAGCAGGCGCTCGACGTCGGCCGCGGTGTAGCGCGCGACGACCTCGGGGTCGAACCCGTCGAACGCCGCCCGGAACCCCGGTCGCTTGCGCAGCACCACGGCCCACGACAGGCCCGACTGGAAGCCCTCGAGCACGATGCGCTCGTAGACGCCCGGGGTGTCGCGCACCGGGAACCCCCACTCGGTGTCGAAGTAGTCGCTCATCAGGGCCGACGCCTCGGCCCACGCGGGTCTGTTCATACCCGGATGTTAGGCAGCCCGTGTCACGCCGCGCGGGGGAGGCGTGCTCCTGCTGCGGGCGCCCCCGCGGTGGGAGACTGGGGGTCGAGCCAAGGAGGGGCCATGAAAGCGGTGTCGCTGCTGCAGGTCATCTACTCGTTCTTCCTGGGGCTGGTGGTCGTCGGGCTGGTCGCCATCGGCATCAACACGTTCCACCCGCAGCCCCGCTGGCCCGAGATGGCGTGGGACAAGTACCCGGGCGCCGAGCCCACCGCCGAGCAGATCGCCCAGCAGGAGGCGGCGACCCGCGCCGCCCAGGCGGCCCAGGAAGCGTGGTCGCTGAACACCAGCATCATCCTGCTCGTCTGCGCGACCCTGATCCTGCTGGTGTCGCTGTGGCGCCCGGCACGGATGGCCGTGATCTCGAACGGCCTGCTGCTCGGTGGCATCTTCACGATGATCTACGCCGTGGGCCAGTCGCTGGCGAGCAGTTCGGGCCAGGTGACGCGCTTCTTCGTCGCGCTGGCGGCCCTGGTGGTCACGGTGGGCGTGGGATACCTCACGTTCATCCGCCGCTCGGCGGAGGCCGAGTCGCTCCCGACCGGCAGCGTGCCGGTGGAAGGGGCCGAGGCCGGTGAGCTGGGCGAGCGCGTGGCCGTGCTCGAACGGCGTCTCGAGGCGCTGGGGCGGGCGCTGCGCGAGTGACGTCACCCTCCGTTCACCCGGGCGTTGTTGGGTTGCGCGGGTGAACCAGCTCGCCCGCCGCCTGACCCTCGTCGACGCCGTCGTGATCGGCCTCGGCTCGATGGTCGGGGCCGGCGTCTTCGCCGTCTGGGCGCCCGCCGCGGCCGCGGCCGGGGGCGGCCTCTTCATCGGCCTGGCCCTCGCGGCCCTCGTGGCCTACTGCAACGCGACCTCCTCGGCCCAGCTCGCCGCCGCCTACCCCACCTCGGGGGGCACCTACGTGTACGGACGCGAGGTGCTCGGCGACTGGTGGGGCTTCCTCGCCGGGTGGGGGTTCGTGATCGGCAAGACCGCCTCGGCGGCGGCGATGGCGCTGACGTTCGCGGCCTACCTGGTGCCGTCGGGCTGGTGGCAGCGCCCCCTCGCGGCGCTCGCCATGCTGGTGCTGGTCGCGGTCAACTACCACGGGGTCACGCGCACGGCCGCGCTCACCCGCCTCATCGTCTCGGTCGTGCTGGTCGTGCTCGTCTGGGCGGTCGTCACGACCTGGCTGGCGTGGACGCCCGGGGTCTGGGACGGCGTGGTGCTGTTCGAGGCCGGTCCGTACGGCGTCCTGCAGTCGGCGGGCCTGCTGTTCTTCGCGTTCGCCGGGTACGCGCGCATCGCCACGATGGGCGAGGAGGTCGTCGACCCCCGCCGGACCATCCCGCGCGCGATCCTGGTCGCGCTCGCCCTGGCCGTCGTCGTGTACGTGCTGGTCGGGGTCGGGGTGATCGGCGCGCTGGGGACCGGGGCGCTGGCGTCCAGCACCGCCCCGCTGGTGGACGCCGTCGGTGCCGGGGACGGCTCGTGGCAGACCTGGCTGGTGCGGGTGGGCGGCGCGGTCGCCTCGCTGGGGGCGCTGCTGGCGCTGGTCGCCGGCATCGGGCGCACCTCCCTGGCCATGGCCCGCAACGGCGACCTGCCGCGGCCGCTGGCGTCCGTGCACCCGCGCTACCAGGTGCCCCACGTGGCCGAGATCACGCTGGCCGTGGTCGTGTCCGTGCTGGTTCTCCTCGCCGACCTGCGCGGGGTGATCGGCTTCTCGAGCTTCGGCGTCCTGCTCTACTACTTCGTCGCGAACCTGGCGGCGTTCCGGCAGGACGACGGCCGGACGTTCCCGCGCTGGCTGCAGGCGCTCGGCATGGCCCTGTGCCTGCTGCTGGTGGTGACCCTGCCGTGTCAGTCGGTCGCCGTCGGCGTCGCGGTCTACGCGGTGGGCGTCGTGGGCCGGCTCGTCGCGCGGCGGTCGGCGGCGCGCAGCTGACCCCTGTACGCGAAATGTGCTCCTTGCGACTGGGGCACGTGGCGCCAGGTACAGGGAGCACATGTGGGGGACGGGGCGTCAGCCCCGGTGCGTGTGCGTCGGGCCCTCGTCGGGGTCGGCCTCGTAGGCGCCCGGGCGGTCGACGATCAGGACCGCGCCCTCGGCGTCGCGGCGCATCTCGGCCGGGGCCAGCCGGCGGGCCAGATGGTAGACGACGATGGTGACGATGGTGCCCAGGGCGATGCCGCCGAGGGAGAAGTCCTCGGACAGGACCAGCGACACGTTGCCGACGCCGATGATGATGCCGGCGGCGACCGGGACCAGGTTGAGCGGGTTGCCGAAGTCGACCCCGTTCTCCTTCCAGATCTTCGCGCCGAGCAGGCCGATCATGCCGTAGAGCACGACCGTGATGCCGCCGAGCACGCCACCGGGGGTGGCGGAGATGATCGCGCCGACTTTCGGCGAGAAGCCGAAGCCGATGGCGACCAGGGCGGCGACCACGTACGCGGCGGTCGAGTAGACGCGGGTGGCGGCCATGACGCCGATGTTCTCGGCGTAGGTGGTCGTCGGGCCGGCGCCCACGGCGGTGGCCAGCATCGAGGTGACGCCGTCGGCGCCGATCGCGCGCCCCATGTCCTGGTCGAGGTTGCCGCCGGTCATCTCGGCGACGGCCTTCACGTGGCCGGTGTTCTCGGCGATCAGCGCGATGGCGACGGGCAGGGCGACCAGGGCGAACGCCAGGTTGAAGGTGGGCAGGTGGAAGCCGACGACGTTGGTCGCGGTGGCGCCGAACTGCCAGTTGGCGAGGTCGGAGACCGGGGGCAGGCCGATCCACGGCGCCTTCTCGACCAGGGACCAGTCGACGCGCAGGTGGGGGCCGACGGTCCCGTCGGCCATCTGGGAGTTGATCGGGCCGAGCACGACGTCGAACACCCAGCTCACGATGTAGCCGATGATCAGCGAGAGGAAGATCGCGATGCGGCCGATGAACCCGCGGACGCCGACGCTCAGCACCACGACGACCAGCATGGTGATCAGGGCGACGCCCTGGTCCTGCGGCCAGTAGACGCCGGCCACGACGGGGGCGAGGTTGAACCCGATGAGCATGACGACGGCGCCGGTGACCACGGGCGGCAGCGCGCGGTGGATGACGCCGGCGCCCGCGAAGTGGATGATCACGCCCGCGATGAGCAGGGCCACACCGACCCAGAACATCGCGCCCGACACGTGGCTCGGGTTGCCGCCCGCGGCGTAGATCGCCGTCGCGACACCCACGAAGGACGCCGACGAGCCGAGGTAGGAGGGCACCCGGCCCTTCACGACCGCGAGGAAGATCAGCGTCGCGATGCCGGACATCATCACGGCGAGCTGGGGGTTGAGCCCCATCAGGATCGGGAACACGAACGTCGCGCCGAACATCGCGACCACGTGCTGGGCGCCGAGGCCGACGGTCTTGCCCCACGAGAGACGTTCGTCGGGGGCCACCACCGCCCCGGGCTTCAATGTGCCGTCACCGTGCAGCTTCCACAGGGCCATGGGCGGGAACCTCTCGCTGGGGGCCCGGACCGGCGTCCGGGCAAACGGCTGCACTGTACTGCGTGGTGCCCCCCTCGCGTCAGGAGGTCCAGCCGACGTCCTCCCAGTCGGTGGTCGCGTAGCCGGGTGCCCCGAGGTTCGCCAGGCCGTTGCGGACGGCGACGAACTGCGGCTCCTGGTACAGCGGGATCTCGACGACCTCCTGCCACGCCAGCCGGGCGAGCTGGCTGGCCTGGTCGGCGCGGCGCACCGGGTCGACCTCGCTGGCCACCCGGGCGACCAGCTCGGCGGCGGCGGGCACGGACGCCACGTCCTCGGGCAGCCGGGCCAGCGGGAACGCGTCGACCGGCACGGAGACGGGGGTGAGGTCCGCCTCCCCGGTGACGGCGCGCAGCCGGACGCCCACGGCGGCGAGCTGCCCCGCCAGCACCTCGAACTCGCCCTGGGCGAGGTCGTCGCCGATCGGCGTCCGGAATGTGAGAAGGAGGCGCTGCCCGTCCTTGGACCGGCTGCCCGGGCCCTCCACCCAGCCGGCCGCGTCCAGCGCCTCGGCGGCCCGGACGGGGTCGTTCGCGAGCCCGGTCGCCCGGGCCTGGTCGACGTACCCCGGCTGCGTCGGCAGCAGGAGGTTGCTCGACCACGTGCGGGGCGGCTCGTGCAGGTCGGCGAGGTCGCTCGCCCCCACCTCGGCGCGGTCGATCGCCATCAGGACCGCACGCCGCAGGGCCGCGTCGGCGAGCAGCCCCGCGCGGGAGACGTGGAGGCTGCGCCCGTGGGTGCCCGGCGCGGTGCGCAGGGTGGTGTCGGCGGCGGCGCGCGACTGCTGGAGGCGGTCGAGGGAGGTGCCCGTCTCCCACACGTCGAGCTCGTTGTGCTGGAACGCCGCCGCGACGGCCTCGGCCTGGACGGTGCGGAACATGATGGTGTCGAGCTTGGGCCGGTCCCCCCACCAGAGCGGGTTCCGCTCCAGGGTGACGAGGCCCTGCGCCTGGTCGACGTGGGCGACCAGGAAGGGGGCGGCGTAGTGGGCGTCGCGGTGGGACGCCCAGGCGAACGCGTCGGCGGAGGCCACCGTCGACGCGCGCAGGGGCCCGGGGACCAGCGGCTGGGCCCAGTCGGGGTCGACCCCGGCGTAGGTGACCACGACCTCGTACGCGGACGCCCCGGCCCGGACGTCGGTCACGCGGTCCCACCCGAGCGGGCCGACGGGGGCGACGCCCTCGACCTGGCCCGTGGACGCCCGCCAGGTCGCCACCCAGTCCTCGGCCGTGAGGGGGGCGGCGTCGCCCCAGACCGCCTCGGGGTTGAGGGTCAGGGTCACGACGGTGTGCCCCTCGTGGGAGACGGCCACGTCGGTGACGAAGTCGGGGTTCGGGGTGGCCCGGCCCGCGGCGTCCAGCGCCAGGTGCTCGGGCGTCAACGGGTCGAGGACGCGGCGGGCGTCGGCGTCCGCGTCGGGGTGGCGCGGGTTCCACTGGGTCGGTAGCGCGGCCAGCGGGAAGCGGAGCAGGCCGCCGTCGCGGAGGCGCTCGCGCGGCTGGGGGTTGGTGTCCTGGACCGCGTCGGCGGCCACGGGTGCCGGCGTGCTGGGGCTGGGGAGCGGCTGCGAGCCGGTGCAGCCGACGAGGAGGGCGGCCGCGAGCACGGCGAGGCGCGCTCTCGGGCGCGGCCTGCTCACGGATGGTCCTCCTGCGGCTCGGGGGTGTCGATCAGGTTCGATCACCCTAGCCCCGGGGTGGTCGCGGCCCGGCGCCGATCAGGTCACGATTCAGTGCAGGAGGATCACGATTGCGTCACCGCGCGTCGCGCTCAGATCCACGAGCGCAGCGCCATGCGCGCGAGCCACTCGCCGTTGGTGATCAACTGGTAGCTCAGCACCGGGTAGAGCCAGGCGAAGCAGGCCACGACCATGCCCACGGCGAGGCCCGCGATGATGGCGCCGACGCGACGCCCGGGCCCGCGGGCCTGCCCGATCACCAGGCCGAGGGCCAGGGCGAGCCCGATCGTGGTGAACGGGATGATCGTGATGGCGTAGAAGAAGAACACCGGGCGGTCGGCCGAGGCGAACCAGGGCAGGTAGGTGGCCAGCGCGGCGAGCACCGGGACGCCGAAGCGCCAGTCGCGCCCGGCCAGCCACCAGATCAGGCCGAGCAGGAGCGCGGCGGCGGCCAGCCACCACAGCACCGGGTTGCCCATGCCCGTGACCACGCGGACGCAGGTGTCGGCCGAGACGCACCCGTCGGTGCCGTTCTCGATGCCGCTGGTCGCGTCGAGGCTGATGGGCCGCAGCATGAGCAGCCAGCCGGCGGGGTGGGCGTCGTAGGGGTGCGTCTGCTCCTTGATGTAGTCGCCGGTGTGGAAGTTGAAGATGTCCTGGTGGTACTTCAGCAGCGAGGCGAGGCCCTCGCCGAAGGCGCCCACCAACGGGTGGTCAGGGTTTCTCGACCCCCAGTCGCGACCCCAGCCCCCCGATGTCGACAGCCACCCCGTCCACGAGGCGACGTAGACGACGAACGCCGTGACGACGATCGACACGAACGCCGGGATCCCCTCGCGCAGCAGCGCGGTCCAGGACCGGAACCCGGCCCCCGCGAGCCGGCGCGCGCCGACGTCCCACAGCACCGTGAGGATGCCGAACACGGCGACCACGTAGAGCGAGTTCCACTTCGTCGCGACGGCCAGGCCGAACAGGACGCCCGCCGTCCAGCGCCAGGGCCGCCACCAGAGCAGGGGACCGAAGCTGCCGCCCAGCGAGGTCAGCCCGCGCGCCTCCATCGCATCGGCGAGCCGGTGGCGGTGGTGGTCCCGGTCGGCGACGAGGGCGGCCACCCCGGCCACCAGGAAGGTGGCCTGGAAGATGTCGAGCAGCGCGATGCGACTCATCGTGAAGGCGAGGCCGTCGAAGGTGAGCATGATGCCGGCCATGGCGCCGACCATGAGCGAGCGCGACAGCCGGTGCGCCAGGCGGATCGTGGCGACCACCAGGAGGGCGCCGAACACCACCGCGGCGATGCGCCAGCCGAAGGGGTTCATGCCGAACGCCCACTCACCGGTCGCGATCAGCCACTTGCCGACCGGGGGATGGGCGATGAACGACCCCTTCGCCGTCAGGGCGGAGACGTCGCCGGCGGCCACCTGCGGGTTGACGACGTCGCCGCCGCCGACCCACTCGCCCTCGTAGCCGTGCTGCAGGAGCGACCACGCGTCCTTGGCGTAGTAGGTCTCGTCGAACATGATCCTGTCGGGCTGGTCGACCCCGACCAGGCGCACGGCGAAGGCCAGCAGCCCGATCACGAGCGTGACCGCCCAGCTCAGCGCCCAGTGCTCGCGGACGCCGTCGCGCAGCCGGTCGAGGGTGATGGGCACGGCGGTCGTCACCCGGCCATGGTAGCCACGCCATACTGGGCGGGTGACAGGAGTGCTCGTGCTGGCCGCCACGCCCATCGGCGACGTCGCCGACGCCAGCCCGGCCATGGTGGCGGCGCTGGTGGAGGCCGACGTCATCGCCGCCGAGGACACCCGTCGCCTCCGCGACCTCTGCCGCCGGCTCGGCGTCGAGACCACGGCGCGGGTCGTGTCCTACTTCGACGGCAACGAGGCCTCCCGCGTCGGGGTGCTCATGGACGCCCTCCGCGCGGGTGAGCGGGTGGTCGTGGCCACCGACGCCGGGATGCCGTCGGTCTCCGACCCCGGCTTCCGCGTCGTGCAGGCCGCCATCGCCGAGGGGATCCGCGTCACCGCCGTCCCGGGGCCCTCGGCCGTGTTGACCGCCCTGGCCGTCTCAGGGCTGCCCACCGACCGGTTCTGCTTCGAGGGCTTCGCCTCCCGCAAGGCGGGTGAGCGCTCCCGGGCGCTGGCCGCGCTGGCCCGGGAGGAGCGCACGATGGTGTTCTTCGAGGCCCCCCACCGCCTGGCTGACTTCCTCGCCGACGCGCGCGACGCGCTGGGCGCCGACCGCCCGGCCGCCGTGTGCCGCGAGCTCACCAAGACCTACGAGGAGGTCGTGCGCGGCACCCTCGCCGAGCTCGCCGAGTGGGCCACCGGCGAGGTGCGCGGTGAGATCACCGTCGTGGTGGCCGGCGCCACCGGCCCGGCAGGCAGCGTCGAGGACGCCGTCGCCGAGGTCCTCGCCCGGGTTGAGGCGGGGGAGCGGTTCAAGAGCGCGGTCGCCGAGGTGGCCGCGGCGTCCGGGCTGGCCAAGAACGAGCTGTACGAGGCGGCCCTGGCCGCCCGGAAGGAGCCCCGATGAGCGAGCCGGCCCCGGCCCCCGAGCCGCTGGGCACGCCCACCACCGACGCCCACACCCACCTCCGCACCACCGAGCGCAAGACCGGCCTGGCTGCCGCCGACGCGGTGGCGCGGGCCGCAGCCGTCGGCGTCCGGCGCCTGGTGGACGTCGGCTACGACGTGGCGAGCTCACAGGCGGCCGTGGCCGCGGCGGAGGCGTTCGCGGGGGTGGTCGCGACCGTGGCGATCCACCCGACGGACGCCGCCCAACTGGGCGACGACCTCGACGAGGCCCTGCGCGGCATCGAGGCCCTGCTCGGCACCACCGACCGGATCCGTGGGGTGGGGGAGACGGGCCTGGACTTCCACTGGATCGAGGACGAGGCGGGCCGCGCCCGGCAGCGCGACGCCTTCGCCGCGCACATCGGCTGGGCCAAGGAGCACGACCTGGCCCTGGTCATCCACGACCGGGACGCCCACTTCGAGGTCCTCGACGTGCTGGCCGCCGAGGGCTGGCCCGAGCGCGTCCAGATGCACTGCTTCTCCGGCGATGCCGACCACGCGCGGGCCTGCCTCGACCACGGGGCGTGGCTGTCGTTCCCCGGCACGGTGACGTTCAAGGCCAACGAGGCCCTGCGGGAGGCGGCCCGGATCACTCCGGCCGAGCGCCTGCTGGTCGAGACCGATGCGCCCTACCTCACGCCGGTGCCGGTGCGGGGGCGTCCGAACGCCAGCTACCTGCTGCCGCACACCGTGCGGTTCCTCGCCGACCTGCGGGGCGAGGACGTCGACGACCTGGCCGCCGTCCTCGACGCCAACGCGACCGCCCTGTTCGGCGACTGGGGAGGGACCCATGGCTGACGCGCTCCTCGACCCCCGCACGATCCGCGAGCTGGCGGCCGAGCTGGACCTGCGGCCCACCAAGCAGCGCGGGCAGAACTTCGTGCACGACGCCAACACGGTGCGCCGCATCGTGGCGGCGTCCGGGATCACGCCCGACGACGTCGTGCTCGAGATCGGGCCGGGGCTCGGCTCGCTGACCCTCGGGCTGCTCGAGCAGGCCGCGCACGTCCACGTCGTCGAGATCGAGTCGAGCCTGGCCCGGCGGCTGCCCCGCACGGTCGCCGAGCGGCTGCCGGCGGCGTCCGAACGGCTGACGGTCACCGAGGCCGATGCGCTCGACGTCACGGACCTGCCCGGCCCGCAGCCGACCGCGGTGGTGGCGAACCTGCCCTACAACGTGAGCGTGCCGGTGCTGCTGCACGTGCTCGCGCGGTGGGACTCGATCCGCACCGGGCTGGTCATGGTGCAGCTCGAGGTCGCCGACCGGCTCGTCGCGCCGCCGGGCAGCAAGGTCTACGGCGTGCCGAGCGTGAAGCTCGCCTGGTACGCGGACGCCGCGCGCGTCGGGACCGTGCCCCCCAAGGTCTTCTGGCCGGTGCCCAACGTGGACTCCGGGCTGGTGCGGATGACCCGGCGCGAACCGCCGGCGACCACCGCCACGCGGCAGCAGGTGTTCGCCGTCGTCGACGCGGCCTTCGCCCAGCGGCGCAAGATGCTCCGGGGTGCGCTGGCCGGGTTGTTCGGGTCGTCCGCGGCGGCGTCCGAGGCCCTCGAGGCGGCCGGCGTCGACCCGCAGGCGCGCGGCGAGGTCATCGACGTGGCGGCCTTCGCCCGGATCGCCGAACGGCTCCCCGGGGCCCCCGCCTGAGGGTTCGCGAAAGCCTTTCGCGGGCAGCGTCCGGCTGGTAGACAGGGGCGCATGAGCGCGAGCCAGGCGATGACGGACCAGGTCCGGGTGCGGGCACCCGGGAAGGTCAACCTCGCCCTGCGCGTGGGCGCTGTGCGGGAGGACGGCTACCACCCCCTCGCGACCGTGTTCCAGGCCCTGTCGATCTTCGACGAGCTCGGTGCCCACCCGGCCGCGCCGGGGCGGTACGGCATCCGGATCGCCGGCGACCAGGCCCACCTCGTGCCGGCCGACGACTCCAACCTCGCGGTGCGGGCGGCCCGGCTGCTGGCCGACCGGCACGGCGGCGAGGCGCGCTACGGCGTCGACCTGCAGATCCGCAAGACGATCCCCGTCACGGGCGGCATGGCCGGCGGGTCGGCGAACGCGGCGGCGGCGCTGGTCGCCTGCGCGGCGCTGTGGGGCATCGACATCAACCCCGACGAGATGCGCGAGCTCGGCGCCGAACTGGGCGCCGACGTGCCGTTCTGCCTGCTCGGCTCGACCGCGCTGGGCCACGGCCGCGGCGACGACCTCGTGCCGGTGCTGAGCCGCGGGGGCTACCACTGGGTGCTCGCGCTTCCCGATGTCGAGCTGTCGACCCCGGCGGTGTTCCGGCGCTTCGACGAGATGAACCCCGACGCCGACCCGACCCCGCCGCCGGTCCCGCCCGGCCTGCTCGAGGGGCTCGCCTCCGGGGACGTCCGCCGCGTGGCGGAGAACCTCGCCAACGACTTGGAACCGGCCGCCCTCTCCCTGCGGCCGCACCTGGCCGAGCTGCTGGACGCCGGCCGTGACGCCGGTGCTCTGGCCGGGATCGTGTCGGGCTCGGGCCCCACGTGCGCGTTCCTGACCGCCAACGAGGACGCCGCCGTGCGGCTGTCCGGGGTGCTGTCCGGCCTCGGGCTGTGCCGTCAGGTGCGCCGGGCGTGCGGCCCGGTGCCGGGGGCGCGCCAGGTCGCCTGAGCGGGCTCAGATCTCGAAGCCGCCCGCCTCGGGGGGCGCCTCGACCACGCGGAGGCTCGGCTGCGGGTGGAGCCGCTGCATGCCGTGCCAGGTCAGGTTCACCAGGTGGGCGGCGACCTGCGGCTTGGTCAGCGTCGTCTCCTCGCGGGACTCCACCCACCACTGGCCGGCCAGCGCGACCAGCCCGACCAGCATCTGCGAGTACAGGGGGGCGGTGCCCGGGTCGAAGCCGCGGCGCTGGAACTGCGCGGCCAGCAGGCCCTCGACCCGGCTGGCGATGCTGGACAGGATCGTCTGGAAGGTGCCGCCCTGCGAGTAGGGCGAGGAGTCGCGGCTGATGATGCGGAACCCGTCCGGCTCCTCCTCGATGTAGTCGAGCAGGGCCAGCGTGCCGAGCTCGATCAGCGAGCGCGGGTCGGTGTGGGGCCGGCTGATCGCGGCGTAGATCGCGTCGTGCAGACGGCGCACCTCGCGGTCGACGACGACGTCGTAGAGGCCCTCCTTGCCGCCGAAGTGCTCGTACACGACGGGCTTGCTGACCTCGGCGCGGGCGGCGATCTCCTCCACGCTCGTGCCGTCGAGCCCCTTGTCGGCGAAGAGCCCGCGGGCGACCTCGATCAGCTGCTCGCGGCGCTCGGCGCGCGTCATCCGCACGCGCCCGCGGCGGGCACGCGCGGTGGAGGTGTTGGCGGAGGTCACCGACCCAGTCTGTCGCGTGCGGGCGAAACGCGCCAATGGGCCGGCCGGCGCCGCGTGGCCTAGACTGGGCAGCCGGACGCCCACGGCGTCCGAACCCCGGTTGGTCTGTCGGCAGGGCCCGCCTGACTTTGAATCAGGACTAGCGACGAAGGTTCGACTCCTTCCCGGGGTGCTCACTCGGCCGCGTCGAGCCACGTCAGGGCGACCTTCTTGGTGGCCTCGAGGTCGGCGCCCTCGGCCGGCCGCACCTGGACCCGGGTACGCCACCGCTCCTGTGCGTGTGCGGATGCCCCATTCAACGGTTCGCGTTGCGGCTGGTGGCGCCCTCGTCGCCCGCGACACACGCGCTCAGGTCGGTGCCGGTCTCGGGCACGAGCAGGGCCTGGGCCGGCTTGTAGCGGGTCAGGTAGGCGTTGGTGACCGCCTGCCGGCTGGTCGTGTCGATGCCGGCCGCCTGGGCGGTGGGTGGCGTGCCCACCGGGGCCAAGGTCGCCAGCAGCCCCAGCGCGAGGGACGCCGCGAACAGCCTGACCGGACCGGCCTCGCGTCCCGGGGTGGTGATGGGCATGCGGGATCCTCCTTCATGGGTCGTGGCTCCATTCCTAGGGCCTCGGCGTAAACGCTGCGCAAACGGGGACGGCGGCGTCGGGCGGACCGGCCCGCGGCGCTGCGGTGCACTTAGGATGGCACCGAGTGCCGCCGAGAACGAGGAGTGGAGATGGCCGAGCAGGGCAGGGGCGTGGCGGGGGTGGTCGTGCTCGCGGCCGGCGCCGGCACACGGATGAAGTCGAAGACGTCCAAGCTCCTCCACCAGGTCGCCGGGCGCTCGATGCTGAGCCACGCGATCAGCGCAGCCGACGCGCTCACCCCGCAGAACCTGGTCGTGGTCGTCGGCCACCAGCGGGAACAGGTCGAGGAACACCTCACCGAGATCGCACCCCACGTCGTCACGGCGGTGCAGGAGAGCCAGAACGGCACGGGGGACGCCGTGCGCTGCGGCCTGGCCCCGCTCGCCGACGTCCGGGGCGAGGTCGTCGTGACCTACGGCGACGTCCCCCTGCTGACGGGGGAGACCCTCCTCGAACTCGTCGAGACCCACCGCCGCCACGGCGACGCCGTCACGCTCCTGACGGCCGTGCTCGACGACCCCACCGGCTACGGCCGCATCGTCCGCGACGACGACGGCGACCAGGTCGCCGCGATCGTCGAGCAGAAGGACTGCACCCCCGAGCAGGCCGGGATCGCCGAGATCAACGCGGGCATCTACGTCTTCGACGCCGACGTCCTGCGCGAGGGGCTGGCGTCCCTCACCACCGACAACGCGCAGGGCGAGCTCTACCTGACCGACGTCGTGAGGTTCGCCCGCGGTCGCGGCCTCAGCGTGCACTCCATGGTGCTGGCCGACCGCTGGCAGACCGAGGGCGTCAACGACCGCGTCCAGCTGGCCACCTTGAACAAGGAGTACAACCGCCGCCTCGTCGAGAAGTGGCAGCGGGCCGGCGTCACGATCGTCGACCCCGACACCACCTGGCTGCACGACACCGTCGACCTCGGGTCCGACGTGACCATCCTGCCCGGCACCAGCCTCGAGGGGGCGACCTCGGTGGCCAGCGGTGCCACCATCGGCCCCGACACCACCCTGCTCGACGTGGAGGTCGGCGCCGACGCCACGGTCGTCCGCAGCCACGTCGTGCTCGCCACGATCGGGGCCGGGGCGTCCGTCGGCCCGTACGCCTACCTGCGCCCCGGCACCGAGCTGGGCGCCGGCGGCAAGATCGGCACCTTCGTCGAGACCAAGAACGCCCGGTTCGGGCCGGGGGCCAAGGCGTCCCACCTCTCCTACGTCGGGGACGCCGAGGTGGGCGAGGGCACCAACATCGGGGCCGGCGTCATCGTCGCCAACTACGACGGGGTCGCCAAGCACCGCACGGTGGTCGGCCGGGAGAGCTTCGTCGGGTCGAACTCGGTGCTCGTGGCCCCGGTCACGGTCGGCGACGGCGCGTATGTTGCCGCCGGTTCCGCGCTCACGGACGCGGTGGGGCCGGGTGAACTGGCCATCGCCCGGGGACGGCAGCGTAATATTCCCGGCTGGGTGGCGTCGCGACGAGCCGGGACGAAGACTCACCAGGCCGCGACCGACGCGAGCGAGAACAACGAAGGGACGCACCTGCTGTGACGGGGATCAAGCGCCAGTCGGAGAAGCACCTCATCCTCGCCTCGGGGCGCGCGTTCCCCGAGCTCGCCGAAGAGGTGGCGTCGCTCATCGGGGTCGAACTGGTGCCCACGCGAGCCCTCACGTACGCGAACTCCGAGATCTACGTGCGCTTCGAGGAGTCGGTGCGCGGCGCGGACGCCTTCGTGCTGCAGTCCCACTGCGCGCCCGTCAACGAGTGGCTGATGGAGCAGCTGATCATGGTGGACGCCCTCAAGCGCGCCTCCGCCAAGCGGATCACCGTCGTCTCGCCGTTCTACCCCTACGGTCGCCAGGACAAGAAGCACGCCGGCCGCGAGCCGATCTCGGCCCGCCTGATCGCCGACCTGTACAAGACCGCCGGCGCCGACCGCCTGATGTCGATCGACCTGCACGCCTCGCAGATCCAGGGCTTCTTCGACGGCCCCGTCGACCACCTCATCGGCCTGCCCGTGCTGCTGGAGTACATCCAGGAGAAGTACCCGCTCGAGAACCTCACGGTCGTGTCGCCCGACGCCGGCCGCGTGCGCCTCGCCGACGCGTGGACCGACAAGCTCGGCGCCCCGCTGGCGATCATCCACAAGCGCCGCGACCCGAACAAGGCCAACGAGGTGGCCGTCGGCGAGGTCGTCGGTGACGTCGAGGGCCGGGTCTGCCTCCTGGTCGACGACATGATCGACACCGCGGGCACGATCTGCGCCGCCGCCCAGACGCTGAAGGACCACGGCGCCGCCAAGGTCATCGCCGCCGCCACCCACCCGATCCTGTCGGGGCCGGCCGCCAAGCGCCTCAACGAGTCGGCGTTCGAGGAGATCATCGTCACCAACACCCTGCCGATCAGCGACGACCTCAACATCCCGAAGCTGACCGTGCTGTCGATCGCCCCGCTGATCGCCGAGGCGATCCGGCAGATCTTCGAGGACGGCTCGGTCACCAGCCTCTTCGACGGCGCGCACCTGTAGCCGGCCCGGGCGGAAGCCTGCGACGAGGTACGCGTGTCCGGTCGATTCGGCCGGACGCCGAGGCGTCCGGTAAGGTGGTCGGGTTGCTTGGCGAGGGGCCGTGAGCCCGTGATCGACGAGTGTGAGTGTGACTCCCTTGCCCAGCCCGACACCAAATGCAAGGTTGAGGAGAACCACATGTCGTCCAACGAGATCAAGCTCGCCGCCGACTCGCGCACCGAGTTCGGCAAGGGTGCCTCACGCCGCCTGCGCCGCGAGGGCAAGGTCCCCGCGGTCATCTACGGCCACGGCACCGACCCCGTCCACATCGCCCTCCCGGGCCACGAGTCGCTGCTCGCGCTGCGCACCGCCAACGCCCTGCTGTCGATCACGATCGACGGCGGCAAGGCCCAGCTCGCCCTGCCCAAGCAGGTGCAGCGCGACCCGCTCAAGGGCTTCCTCGAGCACGTCGACCTGCTCATCGTGAGGAAGGGCGAGAAGGTCACCGTCGAGGTGCCGCTCGTCATCCTCGGTGAGGTCAAGGAGGGCATCGTGACGATGGACCAGCAGACCATCACCCTCGAGGCCGAGGCCACCAACATCCCCGCGCAGATCGAGATCGAGGTCTCGGCGCTCGAGGTCGGCCAGCAGATCACCGCCGGCGACCTGAACCTGCCCGAGGGTGCGGTCTTCCCGGGCGAGCCCGAGGACCTGATTCTCTCCGTCGCCGCCCCGATCTCGGAGGAGGCCCTGGAGGCGTCCCTCGACGCCGGCGAGGCCCCGGCCGAGGAGGCCGCCGACGAGGCTGCCGAGGACGAGGCGGAGTAATCCACCTTGGCTGCATGGCTCGTGGTCGGGCTCGGGAACCCGGGCCCGACCTACGCGTCCACGCGGCACAACGTCGGCTTCATGGTCGCCGACGAGCTGGCCGCGCGGGCGCGCACCCCGTTCACGGCACCGCGCGGCATGCGCGGTGACGTGTGCGAGACGCGCGTGACGGCGTCCGGCTTCGGCGGCGTGGGCGCCGACGCCCGGCGCGTCGTGCTGCTCAAGCCGCGCACCTTCATGAACGAGTCGGGCGCCGCCGTCGCCAAGGCGTGCGCGTTCTTCAAGATCGACCCCGACCACGTCGTGGCGATCCACGACGAGCTCGACCTCGACTTCGGCCAGCTGCGGCTGAAGTTCGGCGGCGGCGACAACGGCCACAACGGGCTGCGTTCGATGCGCTCTGACCTGGGTACCGGTGACTTCTTCCGGGCCCGCTTCGGAATCGGCCGCCCGCCCGGCCGCCAGGACGCCGCCGACTACGTGCTGCGCCCCATCCCGGCGTCCCTCCGCGAGGACTACGCCGTCGAGACCTCCCGCGTCGCCGACGCGGTCGAGGCGCTGCTGGTCGAGGGACTCACCTCGGCGCAGAACCGCTTCAACTCCTGAGGCTCGCGGCCGCTCCGCCGGCTCGCCGGGTGGGCGTCCGCGCGGTCGGCGTCCGGACAGCGCCGCGCCGGAGGGGGCCGACGGGTTAGGGTGGTCGACGGTCGCCTGCAGCACGGATGGAGTACGGATGCCCAAGCGCGAAGACATCAACAAGGTCCTCATCATTGGCTCCGGCCCCATCGTCATCGGGCAGGCGTGTGAGTTCGACTACTCCGGCACCCAGGCGTGCAAGGCCCTGCGGAACCTCGGCTACGAGGTGGCCCTGGTCAACAGCAACCCGGCCACGATCATGACCGACCCGGTCATGGCCGACGAGACCTACATCGAGCCGCTCAACGTGCCCACGCTCGAGGCGATCATCAAGCAGAGCAAGCCCGACGCGCTGCTGCCCAACCTGGGCGGCCAGACGGGCCTCAACCTCTCCACCGCGCTCGACCGCGCGGGCATCCTGGAGGCCAACGACGTCCAGATGATCGGCATCACCCAGGACGTCATCGAGCGCGGCGAGGACCGCGAGACGTTCAAGCGCACCATGGCCGAGATCGGCGTCGACATGCCGCGCTCCCAGACCGTCGGCACGGTCGAGGACGCCCTCGCCTTCGCCGCCGAGGTCGGCTACCCGATGGTCGTCCGCCCCGCCTACACGATGGGCGGCACGGGCGGCGGGTTCGTGCACTCCGACGACGAGATGCGCACCATCGCGCACCGCGGCCTGCAGGCCTCGCCGATCACGCAGGTCCTGGTCGAGGAGTCGATCCTCGGCTGGGAGGAGCTCGAGGTCGAGGTCATCCGCGACGCCAAGAACCAGATGATCAGCGTCTGCTTCATCGAGAACGTGGACGCCGTGGGCGTCCACACCGGCGACTCCTACTGCAACGCCCCGATGATCACGATCGCCCAGGAGCTGCAGGACGAGCTGCAGCGCATCGCGCACAAGATCGTCTCCGAGATCGGGGTCATCGGCGGCACGAACGTGCAGCTGGCCCACAACCCGAAGACGGGGCGCGTGGTCGTCATCGAGATCAACCCGCGCACGTCGCGCAGCTCGGCGCTGGCGTCCAAGGCCACCGGCCTGCCGATCGCCATGGTGTCTACCCTGCTGGCCGCCGGGCTCACCCTCGACGAGATCCCGTACTGGCGCGACGGCACCCTCGACCAGTACACCCCCGACGGCGACTACGTCGTGGCCAAGTTCGCGCGCTGGGCGTTCGAGAAGTTCCCCGGCGCGGTCGACAAGCTGGGCACGCAGATGCGCGCCGTCGGCGAGGTCATGAGCATCGGCAAGGACTACAAGGAGGCCTTCGGCAAGGCCATCCGCGGCCTCGAGA
This sequence comes from Propioniciclava sp. MC1683, assembly GCF_014164675.1. Taxonomy (NCBI): domain Bacteria; kingdom Bacillati; phylum Actinomycetota; class Actinomycetes; order Propionibacteriales; family Propionibacteriaceae; genus Propioniciclava; species Propioniciclava sp. MC1683. Next base: position 44,876 of record NZ_JACJFX010000006.1, read on the forward strand.
ACGGACGCCTCGGGCTCGGCAACGCCTCCGACTTCCGGACCCTCGGTCGCGACGAGCTGCTGCGCCGCCTCGCCCAGCCGTCGAGCGACCGCCAGTACCTGATGTACGAGGCCCTGCGGGCCGGGGTGTCGGTCGACGAGCTGGTCGAGCTCACCCACATCAAGGCCTGGTTCGTCGAGCAGATGGCCGAGATCCTGGCCGTCGAGACCGAGATCGAGGGCTACGCGGGCGACCTCGCCGGGCTGCCCGCCGACCTGCTCCGGCGCGCCAAGGAGGCCGGCCACGGCGACGCCTACCTCGCGCAGATCCTCGGCGTGCCCGAGGCCGACCTGCGCGCCCGCCGCCTCGCCGAGGGCATCGTGCACCGCTACGAAGCCGTGCCGGTGTCGGGCGTCGAGGGGGCGGAGTACTACTTCTCGACCTACGCCCCCGAGCGCGCCAACCCGCTGCCCGACCCCAAGCCGGTCAGCGACAAGCGCAAGGTCATGGTGCTCGGCGGCGGCCCCAACCGCATCGGCCAGGGCATCGAGTTCGACTACTGCTGCGTCCACGCCGCCTACACGCTGCGCGACGCGGGCTTCGAGACGATCATGGTCAACTGCAACCCCGAGACCGTCTCCACCGACTACGACACCTCCGACAAGCTCTACTTCGAGCCGCTCACCGTCGAGGACGTCCTGGCCATCGTCGAGCGCGAGAAGCCCGAGGGTGTCGTGTGCCAGTTCGGCGGCCAGACCCCGCTGAACATCGCCCGCGCGCTGCAGGAGGCCGGCGTCCCGATCATCGGCACCTCGCCCGACACGATCGACCTGGCCGAGGACCGCGACGAGTTCCGCGCCATGATGGACCGCCTCGGCATCCCGATGCCCGCCGCCGGCATGGCCGTCACCACCGACGAGGCCGTGGCCGTGGCGTCCGAGATCGGCTACCCGGTCATCGTGCGCCCGAGCTACGTGCTGGGCGGGCGCGGCATGGAGATCATCCACGACGTCGAGAACCTGCGCCGCTACATGGACGCCGCCGAGGGCGTCACGCCGGAGCGTCCGATCCTCGTCGACCGGTTCCTCGAGAACGCGCTCGAGTGCGAGGCGGACGCCGTGTGCGACGGCACCGACGCCTTCGTGCCCGCGGTGATGGAGCACATCGAGTACGCGGGCATCCACTCCGGCGACTCGGCCTGCCTGGTGCCGAGCGTGACGATCCCCGACGACCAGCTCGCCACCATCGAGGACTACACCCGCCGCATCGCCATCGAGCTCGGCGTGGTCGGCCTGATGAACATCCAGTACGCCATCCTCGACGGGGTCGTGTACGTGCTCGAGGCCAACCCGCGCGCCTCTCGCACCGTGCCGTTGGTGTCGAAGGTCTGCGACGTCAACATGGCCTCGCTCGCCACCCGGCTCATGCTGGGGGAGTCGCTGGCCTCCCTGAACCTCGAGAAGCGACACGTGCCGTACTTCGGGGCCAAGGAGTCGGTGTTCCCGTTCAACATGTTCCCCGAGGTCGACCCGCTGCTCGGCCCCGAGATGCGCTCCACCGGCGAGGTGTTGGGGCTGGCGTCCAACCCCGGGCTGGCGTTCTTCAAGAGCCAGGAGGCCACCCAGACCGTCCTGCCGACCGAGGGCACCGTGCTGCTGTCGATCGCCGAGCGCGACCGCATCGACTCGGGCCAGGGCTCGCCGGGCGCCAACGTCCTCACCGCCGCGCGCACCTTCGTCGCCAACGGGTTCTCGCTGATGGGCACCACGGGAACGGTCGCATTCCTGGCCGAGCACGGGATCGAGGCGACGCTGGTGAACAAGCTGCACGAGGGTTCGCCGCACATGGCCGACGCCATCCGTGACGGCCAGGTGCAGCTCGTCATCAACACCCCCGCCGGCCGCGCGTCGGAGTACGACGACTCCTACATCCGCAAGGCGGCCATCCGCGCGCGGGTGCCGTACGTCACCACCACCTCCGAGGCCTACGCGGCGGCCATCGGCATCGCCGCCCACCGACGGGGGGCCGAGGGCGTGAAGTCGCTGCAGGAGTGGCACGCCTCCATCGGCTGACGCCCGGGGTTGCCCACCCCCGGGAGGACCGGGTTGTGGTGAGGTGCTGATCGGAACGGCCCCCGACCCGATCGGCTGCATGACGATGTGAGCGTGTGCGGCGTCGGTGCCGGCTCGGTCGGGGGCCATTTCGATCACGACGCCGTCGTCACCCGGCTGTTGAGGGGGCGGAGCGTCCGGGAGTGCTCTCCTTACCGACCGGTTGGTAAGTGGAGGACGACGTGGACGACAAGCAGCGCAATCGGGTGCTCGGGGTGCTCTTCGTGGGCGTGCTCATGGGGGCGCTCGACATCGCCATCATCGGGCCGGCGATGCCGGCGATCCAGGCCGAGTTCGGGCTGACCCCGCGCCAACTGCCGTGGCTGTTCAGCATCTACGTGCTCATGCAGATGATCAGCACGCCGCTGTGGGCCAAGCTGTCGGACTTCTACGGGCGTCGCGCGATCTATGTCCTCGACGTCGCGCTGGCCGCCCCGCACCCAGCTGGCGTTCCCGCACGGAGCCGGCGGTGCAACGCCAGTGGCGTGCACGGAAGCCGGCGGCGTCGCGGCCGGTCAGAGCCAGCCGAACCCGGCCATGGCGAGCAGCCACCCGGTCATCGTGAGGAACGACACCGCGGTGGAGAGCATCATCGACGCCGCGCCGAACTCGCCGTCGCCGTGCTGCTCGGCCACCGCGGCCACGATCGACATCGAGGGCAGGGCGCCGGTGAGCACCGCCGCCACCTTGAGCTCGGGCGGGAGGTCGGGCAGGCCGAGCAGGGGCAGTGCGAGCACGAGCCCGAGCATCACCGCGGGCATCACCAGGAGCTTGCCGCCGACGGCCACCGCGAGGTCGGCCAGCTGGCCGCGCAGGCGCAGGCCGACCAGCATGCCGCCGATCGAGAACAGCGCCACCGCCGAGGACGACTGGGCCACGAGGTTCACCGAGCGGTCGATCATGGGCGGCAGGGTGATGCCGAGGGGGTCCATGAGCAGGGCCAGGATGATCGCGATCACCATCGGGTGGGTGACCACGCGCACGACGATGCCGCGCAGGCGGCGCGCCCAGCTGGTCGCGGCGCCGGAGACTGCCTCGAACAGGGCCAGCGCCACCGGGATGATCAGGGTGTTGTCGACGAGCATGTCCATGCCGACGGCGAGCCCCGCGAACGCCGGGATCACGATCAGGAACGTCGGGAACCCCACGAAGCCGTTGTTGGTGCCGCTCATCGCGAACGCGATCGTCGCCGCCCGCACGCTGCCCCGGACGCCGCGGGCCGCGGCCCATGCGAGCCCGAGCGCGACCATCACCATCGCCGCGACGGCGTAGGCGAGCAGGTACGTCGGGTTGAGGATCTCGCCAAGGGACCGCCCGGCGACGTTGACGAAGATCAGCACCGGCAGCGCGAGCTTCACCACGTAGCGGGCGAGCACCGACATGTCGGAGCGCTCGAACATCCCGAGCCGGGTCGTCACGAAGCCCAGGCCCACCACGAGGAAGATCGGCACGGTCGCCGACAGGATGTCGAGCACCCCTCGACGCTATCCCCGCCCGCCCCGGTCGCGCCCGGGGTGGCCGGATGTTGCCCCTGTCAGCCCACGTGCGCGCGGGCATTGCGGAACATCCGCAGCCAAGGGCTGGCCTCGTCGGCGGAGCCGCTGGTCCAGCTCATCTGGATGTTGCGGAGCACCCGCTCGGGGTGGGGCATCATCGCGGTGAACCGGCCGTCGGGCGTGGTGACGGCGGTGAGGCCGCCGGCCGAGCCGTTCGGGTTGGCCGGGTACGCCTCGGTCGGGTTGCCGTGGTGGTCGACGAACCGCATCGCCCGCTGGACGGCACCCTCGTCACCGCGCGCGGTGAAGTCCGCGCGGCCCTCGCCGTGCGACACCGCGATCGGGATGCGCGAGCCCGCCATGCCGCCGGTGAAGATCGACGGCGACTCCAGCACCTCGACCAGCGACAGGCGCGCCTCGAACTGCTCGGAGGAGTTGCGGCGGAACAGCGGCCACGCCTCGGCGCCCGGGATCAGGTCGGCCAGCGCCCCGAACATCTGGCAGCCGTTGCAGATGCCCAGCCCGAAGGTGTCCTCGCGGGCGAAGAACGCGCCGAACGCCTCGGTCAGCGCCGGGTTGAACAGGATCGAGCGCGCCCAGCCCTCACCGGCCCCCAGCGTGTCGCCGTAGGAGAAGCCGCCCACCGCGACGAGCCCGACGGCGTCGCCCAGGTCGAAGCGGCCGCTCTGCAGGTCGGTCATGTGGACGTCCCACGCGTCGAAACCGGCGCGGTCGAACGCGAACGCGGTCTCGACGTGGCTGTTCACGCCCTGCTCGCGCAGGATCGCCACCTTCGGCCGGGCGCCGGTGTTCACGAACGGGGCGGCGACGTCCTCGCGCACGTCGAACGTCGTCTCCACGTGCAGGCCGGGGTCGTCGTCGGACGCGAAGCCCGCGTGCTCGGCGTCCGCGCACTCCGGGTTGTCGCGCAGGGCGGCGATCCGCCACGAGACCTCGTCCCAGGCCTGGCCCAGGTCGCGCAGCGACTCGTCCAGCACGTCGGCGCCGCCGATCGCGACGCGCACGCGCCGACCCTCGGCGGTCGAGCCGACCGGCACGGTGACGTCGGCCAGCCCGTGCTCGGCGAGCACGAGCAGCGCGTCGTCCAGGGACGCCGTGGGCACGGCCAGCACCGCACCCAGCTCCTCGGCGAAGAGCTCGGCCACCGAGGAGACGTCCAGCGACAGGCCGGTTGCGCCGGCCAGACCCATCTCGACGGCCGCGGCCCACAGGCCACCGTCGGAGCGGTCGTGGTAGGCCGCAACCAGCCCGGCCGAACGCAGCGCGTTCACCGCGTCCACCAGCGCCACGAGGCGGGACGGGTCGTCGAGGTCGGGCACCTCGCCGCCGAACTCGCCCGAGACCTGGGCGAGCATCGAGCCGCCGAGGCGGTCGGCGCCGGCGCCGAGGTCGACCAGCAGCAGCGCCTGGTCGGCGCCCACCTGCGGGGTGAGGGTGCCGCGGACGTCGGCCAGCGACGCGAACGCCGAGACCACCAGCGACACCGGGGAGGTGACCTGCTTGTCCTCTCCGTCGGCCGACCACTTGGTGCGCATCGACAGCGAGTCCTTGCCGACCGGGATGCTGACGCCCAGCGCCGGACACAGCTCGAGGCCGACCGCGCGCACGGTGTCGTAGAGGGCGGCGTCCTCGCCGGGTTCGCCGCAGGCGGCCATCCAGTTCGCCGACAGCTTGACCCGGTTGAGCGTGATCGGGGCGGCGAGCAGGTTGGTGATCGCCTCGCCGACGGCCATGCGGCCCGAGGCGGGGGCGTCCACGGACGCGAGCGGCATGCGCTCGCCCGAACTCATCGCCTGCCCGGCGAAGCCGATGTGGTCGGTGAGTGTGACCGCGACGTCGGCCACCGGCACCTGCCACGGGCCGACCATCTGGTCGCGGTGGGACAGGCCGCCGACCGTACGGTCGCCGATCGTGATCAGGAAGCGCTTGGACGCCACGCTCGGGTGCCGCAGCACGGCGTAGGCGGCCTCGCGCACGGCGTCGGCGTCGTCGAACCGGGCGAGGTCCAGCGCGGGCGCCGACCGCTCGACCCGCGTCACGTCGCGCGTCATCCTCGGCGGCTTGCCGAGCAGGGTGAACAGCGGCATGTCGACGGCCGGGTCGTCACCGGGGCCCGCGTCGATCGCGTCGTCGGCCACCACGAGCTCACCGTCGTCGAACGCCCGCCCGACCACGACGAACGGGGCGCGCTCGCGCGCGCAGATGGCGCGGAACCGCTCCAGCGACTCGGGCGCGATCGCCAGCACGTAGCGCTCCTGGCTCTCGTTGCACCAGACCTCCTTGGGCGCCAGCCCGGACTCCTCCAGTGGCACCGCGTCCAGGTCGAAGCGGGCACCCATGCCGGCGTCGTTGACCAGCTCGGGGAACGCGTTCGACAGGCCGCCCGCGCCCACGTCGTGGATCGCCAGGATCGGGTTGTCGGCCCCGAGCGCCCAGCACGCGTTGATGACCTCCTGCGCGCGCCGCTCCATCTCGGGGTTGCCGCGCTGCACCGAGTCGAAGTCGAGCTCGGCCGCGTTGGTGCCGGCCGCCATCGAGCTGGCGGCGCCGCCACCCATGCCGATGCGCATGCCCGGCCCGCCCAGCTGGATCAGCAGCGAGCCCTCCCCGAACACGACCTTCTCGGTCTGCTCGGCGCTGATCGCGCCCAGGCCACCGGCGCTCATGATCGGCTTGTGGTATCCGCGGCGGACGCCGTCCACCGTCTGCTCGTAGACGCGGAAGAACCCGCCGAGCCCGGGGCGTCCGAACTCGTTGTTGAAGGCCGCAGCGCCCAGGGGGGCGTCGGTCATGATCTCGAGCGGGGACGCGATGTGCGCGGGGGCGCCGTACTGCTCGGCCTCCCACGGCTCGTCGGTGCCGGGCAGGTTGAGGTTGGACACGACGAAGCCGGTCAGGCCCGCCTTGGGCTGCGAACCGCGGCCGGTCGCGCCCTCGTCGCGGATCTCGCCGCCGGAGCCGGTCGCCGCCCCCGGGAACGGCGAGATCGCCGTCGGGTGGTTGTGGGTCTCGACCTTCATCAGCACGTGCACCTCGCCCGGGCGCTCGGCATACGGCGCGGGGGCCGCGTAGGCGGCGTCCGGCTCGGGCACGAACCGTGTGGCCTGGCCGCCGGCCATGATCGAGGAGTTGTCCTTGTAGGCGACGATCGTGCCGTTCGCCAGCCCGCCCGCGACGCGCTCGGTGTGCCGGATCATGCCGAACAGCGAGGAGTCCTGCGGGACGCCGTCGATGACGAAGTCGGCGTTGAAGATCTTGTGGCGGCAGTGCTCGGAGTTCGCCTGCGCGAACATCATCAGCTCGACGTCGGTGGGGTTGCGGTCCAGGCCGGTGAAGGCGTCGACGAGGTAGTCGATCTCGTCCTCGGACAGGGCCAGGCCGAAGGCCGAGTTGGCCTCGACGAGGGCCTCGCGGCCGTGGCCGAGCACGTCGACGTGGGCCATCGGCTCGGCGTCCTTCTCGGCGAAGACCTCGGTGGCGGCCTCGCGGCTGTCCAGGACCGACTCGGTCATCCGGTCGTGCAGGATCGCGGCGCAGGCCTCGGCCTGCTCGCCGGTGAGCGGGGCGTCCAGCGTGAGGGTGTACTCGATGACCCGCTCGACGCGGTGGACGTCGATGCCGCAGTTGTGCACGATGTCGGTCGCCTTGGACGCCCACGGCGAGATCGTGCCCAGGCGCGGGGCGACGACCATGGACGCCGTGGCGGCCCCGGCGTCCGGCGCGGGGTCGGCGGAGGGCCCGTACTCGAGGATGCGGGCGAGCGTCTCGACGTCGGCGTCGGAGAGCGCCTCGTCGGAGGCGACCAGGTGCACGTACCGGGCGCTGATGCCGGTCACCTGCGGGGCGACGGCCTGCAGTCGCGCGACCAAGGAGGTGGCGCGGAAGGCCGGGAGCGCCGATCCTCCGGGGACCACCATCAGGTCGTAGTGGTGCGACGCGGCGGTGGTGTCGACCTGGTCGGGAGCGGGCGCCATGGAAAGCCTCCGGTGTGACGGTGCGGGGACGGGGAACAGGCTACCGGTGGGGCGTCCGCCCGCGGGTCGGGGCCCAGTTCCGAGGACCTACACTGTTCGCCGTGGATCGTGCGGGTTTGTTGGAGCTCGTCGCCTCGGAACCCGTGGTCAGCAAGCTCATCGAGGCTGCCCGTGCGGACTCGGAGCCGACGCTGGACGTGACGTGCCCGGGCGCCCTGCGACCCCTGGTCGCTGCGGCGCTGACCGAGCAGTCCGACACCCCGTTGCTGGTGGTCACCTCCACCTACCGCGAGGCCGAGTCCGCCCGCGACACCCTGCGCTCGCTGCTCGGCACCGACGCGGTGGCCTACTACCCGGCCTGGGAGACCCTGCCCCACGAGCGGCTATCGCCGCGCTCCGACACCGTCGGCCGACGCTTGGCCGTGCTGCGCCGGCTGGCCGGGAACAGCGAGCTGGCCCCGCCGCGCATCATCGTCGCCCCCGTGCGCGCCGTGCTGCAGCCGCAGGTCGCTGGCCTCGGCGCGCTCACGCCGGTGACGGTCACGGTGGGGGAGGACCGCGACGTCGACGACCTCGCCGTCGCCCTCGTCGACGCCGCCTACGTGCGCGTCGACCTCGTCGAGCGTCGAGGCGAGTTCGCCGTGCGCGGCGGCATCATCGACGTGTTCCCGCCCACGCTGGAGCACCCGGTGCGCATCGACTTCTTCGGCGACACCGTCGAGGAGATCCGCCCGTTCAGCGTGGCCGACCAGCGCTCGCACGACGAGACCCTCGACCAGGTCACCGCCGACCCCTGCCGCGAGATGCTGCTCACCGACGCGGTGCGCGAGCGGGCCGCGGCCCACGCCGCCCGCCAGGGCGTGCCCGACCAGATGCGCGAGCTGTTCACCCGCATCGCCGAGGGCCACGCCGTCGACGGGATGGAGGCGCTCGCCCCCGCGCTGGTCGACCGGCTCGAGCTGCTCGTCGACGTGCTGCCCGAGGACACCACCGTCGTCGTCAGCGACCCCGAGAAGGTGCGCGCCCGCGCCCTGGAGCTGCACGCCACCTCGCAGGAGTTCCTCGCCGCGTCGTGGTCGGCGGCCGCCGAGGGGGGCAAGGCGCCGATCGACCTCGCGGCGTCCGCGTACCGGCAGCTCGCCGACGTGCGCGCGGCCGCCCTGGGCCGCGGCCTGGCGTGGTGGACGTTCTCGGCGTTCGCCGAGGACCCCGAGTCCCGGCACATCGTGGCCGAGGAGAACGAGCCGTTCCGCGGCGACCTCGAGGCCGCGATCGCGGCGATCGGCGAGGCGGTGGCGTCCGGGTTCGAGGTCGTGCTGGTCGCCGACGCGACCGGTCGCGCGCAGCGGCTGGGGGAGGTCCTGGCCGAGCACGACCTGGCCGGGAGGGCGTCCATCATCGTCGCCGACCTGCCGCGCGGGTTCCGGCTCGACGGGGTCAACCTGCGGGTGTTCACCTCCGGCGACCTCGCCGGGGTCAAGGGCGGAGCCGACAAGGCCGAGCGCAAGATGCCGGCCCGGCGCAAGAACGCCATCGACCCGCTCGAGCTCAAGGCTGGCGACTTCGTCGTGCACGACGCGCACGGGGTTGGCAAGTACATCGAGATGGTCACGCGCGAGGTGCACGGCGCCACCCGCGAGTACCTGGTCATCGAGTACGCGCCGAGCAAGCGCGGGCACCCCGGCGACCGGCTGTTCGTGCCCATGGACGCCCTCGACCAGGTCACCCGCTACGTCGGCGGCGAGGCCCCCTCGCTCGACCGCATGGGCGGCGCGGACTGGACCAAGCGGAAGGCGCGCGCCCGCAAGGCCGTGCGCGAGATCGCGGCCGAGCTGATCAAGCTGTACGCCGCCCGCCAGGCCTCGCAGGGGCACGCGTTCGGCCCCGACTCGCCGTGGCAGCGCGAGCTGGAGGACAACTTCGCCTACGTCGAGACCCCCGACCAGATGGCCGCCGTCATCGAGGTCAAGCGCGACATGGAGCAGGTCGTGCCGATGGACCGCCTGGTCTGCGGCGACGTCGGCTACGGCAAGACCGAGATCGCCGTGCGCGCCGCGTTCAAGGCCGTCATGGACGGCAAGCAGGTCGCGATCCTCGTGCCGACCACCCTGCTGGTGCAGCAGCACTACGCGACGTTCGCCTCGCGGTACGCCGGGTTCCCGGTGACGGTGGCGGCGCTGTCGCGGTTCCAGTCGCCGGCCGAGTCGCGCAAGGCGATCGAGGGCATCGCCGACGGCACGGTCGACATCGTCGTGGGCACGCACCGGCTGTTCTCGAACGAGGTTCAGTTCAAGGACCTCGGCCTGGTGATCATCGACGAGGAGCAGCGCTTCGGCGTCGACCACAAGGAGGCGCTGAAGAAGCTGCGGCTCAACGTCGACGTGCTGGCGATGTCGGCCACGCCGATCCCGCGCACGCTGGAGATGGCGATCACGGGCATCAGGGAGATGTCAGTGATCGCCACCCCGCCCGAGGAGCGGCACCCGGTGCTGACGTTCGCCGGGCCGTCGGACGACAACCAGGTGCGCGCGGCGATCCGGCGCGAGCTCGCCCGCGAGGGCCAGGTGTTCTACATCCACAACCGGGTGGGCACGATCGAGAAGGCGGCCGCGCACATCCGCGACCTGGTGCCCGAGGCGCGGGTCGCCGTGGCCCACGGGCAGATGAACGAGACCACCCTCGAGAAGGTGATGGTCGACTTCTGGGAGCGCGAGGCCGACGTGCTGGTCTGCACCACGATCGTCGAGGCCGGCCTGGACATCTCCTCGGCCAACACCCTGATCATCGAGCGGGCCGACCTGCTCGGCCTCTCGCAGCTGCACCAGCTGCGCGGCCGCGTCGGCCGCGGCCGCGAGCGCGGGTACGCCTACTTCCTCTACCCGCCCGACAAGCCGCTCACCGACACCGCGCACGACCGGCTGGCCACCATGGCCGCCCACACCGACCTCGGCGCCGGTATGGCGATCGCGATGAAGGACCTCGAGATCCGCGGCGCCGGCAACCTGCTCGGCGAGGAGCAGTCGGGCCACATCGCCGACGTCGGCTTCGACCTCTACATCCGACTGGTGGGCGAGGCCGTGGCGGACTTCCGCGGCGAGGCGTCCGAACCCGAACCCGAGATGAAGATCGAGCTCTCGGTCGATGCGCACCTGCCCACCGACTACGTCGAGTCCGAGCGCCTGCGCCTGGAGATGTACAAGCGGCTAGCGTCGGTGCGCGAGGAGTCCGAGCTGGACGCCGTGCGCGCCGAGCTGCTCGACCGCTACGGCCCGCTGCCCGAGCCGGTGGAGAACCTGTTCAAGGTCACCCGGTTCCGGATGCTGTGCCGCTCGGTCGGGATCACCGAGGTGCTCTCGGCCGGGACGATGATCCGGTTCGCGCCCGCCGTGCTGCCCGACTCGCGCGACATGCGTCGGGCCCGCATGTACCCGGGCTCGCGGGTGAACAAGCAGACCGCCCAGCTGTTCCTGCCGCGGCCGATGACCCGCCCGGTCGCCGGCCAGCCGGTCAAGGACGGCGAGCTGCTCGAGTGGGCCACCCAGGCGGTCACGGCGCTGTTCGTCCCCTGACACCTGCATGGTGGCCCCGCGCGGGTGGCTAGGATCGGGGCGGATCCGATCGTCCTCGAGGAGCAGAACCCATGAACAAGGCCGCACGCACCCTGGCTGCCGGCGTCGCCGTGGCGGCGCTGGCCCTGACCGGCTGCGCCAACTCGCCCGCCGACGCCGCCACCGTGAACGGCGTCCGGATCGCCGACAGCACCGTGCGCGAGGTCGCGCGCGTCCTTGGCCAGGCCACCGGCAGCGAGACCGGGCTCGCCCTCAAGCAGGCCACCTACGACCTGGTGCTGGGCGAGGCCGCCCGCCAGATCGCGGCGTCCACCGGCACGACGATCACCGCCGCCGACCAGCAGGAGGTCATCGGCCAGTACCCGGCCGTGGCCGCCGTCAGCCAGGTCCCGGGCGGGGCCGAGTGGGCCGACGCCGCGACGCGCGCGTTCCTGCTGCAGGAGGAGCTGGGCGCCGACAAGTTCGTCGAGGAGGTCGGCAAGCTCGACATCACGATCAACCCGCGCTACGGCCAGTGGGACGCCTCCCGCGCCTCGTTCGGGGACGCCTCCCTGGCGCGGGCCGCGGACTCCGCCACGCTGCGCCGCTGAGCCGCGACCCGTGGCGCACCCCGAGGTCGAGCGCCTCATCGACGTGATGACGGCGCTCCGCGCGGGCTGCCCGTGGGACGCCGAGCAGACGCACCGCTCGCTGGTCACCTACCTCGTCGAGGAGGCGGCCGAGGTCGTCGAGGCGATCGAGACCGGCTCCGACGACCACCTGGTCGAGGAGCTGGGCGACCTGCTGCTGCAGGTGGTCTTCCACGCCGAGATCGCCCGCCAGGACGGCCGGTTCTCGATCGAGGACGTGGCGCGCGGCATCGCCGACAAGTTGGTGGCCCGGCACCCGTACGTCTTCGGCGACGGTGACGTGCCCGACGACCTGATGGGCTCGTGGGAGGCGCGCAAGCGCGCCGAGAAGGGCCGCACCTCGGCCCTCGACGGGATCCCGCCGCTCAACGCGCTCGCGCGCACCATGAAGGTCGTCTCCCGCGCCCGCTCGCACGGCGTGGACCCGGGCCTGCCCGCCGAGCCGGTCACGGCGTCCGAGGTCGGCGGCGGCATCGTCGCCCTGGTCGCCCGCGCCCAGGCCAGCGGGGTGGACGCCGACCAGGCCGTCCGCGACGCGGTCCGGGCCCTGGAGGCCGCGATCCGCGCTGCGGAGGATTCGCCGAGGGCTTGAGTTTTCTGCGCCGAGGGCCTGGGTTCTGGGCGCCCAGGGCTTGAGTTTCCCCAGCCCGACCTGCGCTCTGGAGCTGGTTCTCCACAGGTCGCGAAACCTGGTGCGCTGCTGGGAGAGAAGCCGCCCAACCTCCCGGCATGCACAACCTCATTCCTCCTGGTGGAGCCGACATCCCGGTTCCCATCCTGAAACTGCGTCCGGGCGTCCGTCTCGAACAGGTCCCGGACACCGACATCGCGCTGCACCGCGAACGCATCAGCGCAGCCTTGCCCTACATCGGACTGCAGTCGTGGTTCGCCCGTGAATCCGCTGCTGTGCTCCATGGACTACCCCTCTTCCGCGCCGATCTCGACCTCGTTCACCTGCTCTACTCAGGTGGCGGGCACGGCCAGATCCGGACCATCGCGCACGTGTACAAGACGCCCAAGGTGCCGCCCAGCACGACCTTCAGCGGCGACATCCCCGTGACCACGCTGGCCAGGACGGCCGCCGACCTCATGCGCCGCAATCTCTTCGGGCCGGCCCTCGCGTGGGCCGATGCTGCCCTGCGTCTGGGTGCTCCACGGGGTGAACTCCTCCGTGAGGTCACCGGTGGACGCGGATGCCGACACTCCACCGAGGCGGTCCGACGTGGCGATCCGCGCAGCGAATCCCCTTACGAATCGTTGGTTCGGGCGCAACTGCTCCAAGGTGGGGTGCCGCTTCCCGAACTGCAGGTCAGCCTCTTCGACGCCGACGGCTTCGTCGGTCGCCCCGACTTCCTCTGGCGGCGACAGGGAGTGGTGGGGGAGTTCGACGGGGAGACGAAGTACACGACCCTCCTCGCGCCCGGCCAGACCCGCGAGGACGTGATGCGTCTGCAGGAACTCCGCCAGCGTCGTCTCGAAGGCATGGGGTTGCGCGTGGTTCGGTGGGGGGAGGATGCCGTCCACGACCCCGGCGCCGTGACGGCGTCGATCAGGGCCCTGATCGGGGACGTCCTCGTCGACCACGGTCTGTGCCCCGAGGCGCACGACCTCCGACGACCGCGCCACCGACGGTGACGACCGGACGCCGCGGGCTCGGCTTGGCCGAACCCAAGCCCTCGTTGTCCAGGCCCCAAGCCCTCGGCGTCGATAACTCAAGCCCTCGGCGTACAGAACCCAAGCCCTCGGCGCAGGAAACCCAAGCCCTCGGCGTGGTGGCAACCGGGGGCATCCGAGGGCGCGACGAAGAGCGGACGGCGATAGGCTGGCGACCGAAGTCACACAACGACGAAAGGCAAGTCACCGTGGCACTCATCGACATCGTCAACGCCCGCGAGATCCTCGACTCCCGAGGCAACCCCACCGTTGAGGTCGAGGTCCTCCTCGACGACGACGCCCAGGGCCGCGCTGCGGTCCCGTCCGGCGCCTCCACCGGCCAGTTCGAGGCCGTCGAGCTGCGTGACGGCGACAAGTCCCGTTACCTGGGCAAGGGTGTCCTGAAGGCCGTCGAGAACGTCAACGAGGCCATCGCCGAGGAGATCATCGGCTTCGACGCCACCGACCAGCGCGAGATCGACAACGCGATGATGGAGCTGGACGGCTCCTCCAACAAGGGCAAGCTCGGCGCCAACGCCATGCTGGGCGTCTCCCTGGCCGTCGCGCACGCCGCCGCCGAGTCGGCCGGCCTGCCGCTGTTCCGCTACGTGGGTGGCCCGAACGCGCACGTCCTTCCCGTCCCGATGATGAACATCCTGAACGGTGGCGCGCACGCCGACTCCAACGTCGACATCCAGGAGTTCATGATCGCCCCGATCGGCGCCGAGACCTTCGCCGACGCCCTCGCCATGGGCGCCGAGGTGTACCACAACCTCAAGACGGTGCTGAAGGAGAAGGGCCTGTCGACCGGCCTGGGCGACGAGGGTGGCTTCGCACCGAACCTCGAGAGCAACCGCGCCGCGCTCGACCTGATCATCGAGGCCATCAAGAAGGCTGGCTACGAGCCCGGTACCGATGTGGCGCTCGCGCTCGACGTCGCGGCCTCCGAGTTCGAGGAGAACGGCGTCTACACCTTCGAGGGTGCGCAGAAGTCGGCCGACGACATGATCGCCATCTACGCCGAGTGGGTCGACGCCTACCCGCTGGTCTCGATCGAGGACCCGCTGAACGAGGAGGACTGGGACGGCTGGAAGGCCATCACCGAGAAGCTCGGCGACAAGGTCCAGCTCGTCGGTGACGACCTGTTCGTGACCAACCCCGAGCGCCTGCAGCGCGGCATCGACACCAACACCGCGAACGCGCTGCTGGTGAAGGTGAACCAGATCGGCACCCTGACCGAGACCCTGGACGCCGTCGAGCTCGCCCACCGCAACGGCTACCGCTGCATGATGTCGCACCGCTCCGGTGAGACCGAGGACACCACCATCGCCGACCTCGCCGTCGCCACCAACTGTGGCCAGATCAAGACCGGTGCCCCGGCCCGCTCCGACCGCGTCGCGAAGTACAACCAGCTCCTGCGCATCGAGGAGACCCTCGAGGACGCCGCCGTCTACGCCGGCCGCTCCGCCTTCCCGCGCTTCAAGGGCTGATCCACACCCGACACCCGCACGGCCGGTCCCTCCTCGTGAGGGGCCGGCCGTGCGGCGTCCGGGGTGTCGTGCCCCGCCCACGGGCCGGCCGCGCCTACGCTGGAGCGCAACCTCCCTTCCCCGACGAGAGGCCCCGAAGGATCGTGCGCGAGAACAGGCTCAACCGCCAGCCGTCCGGCCGCGGCCGGTCGAGCAAGCGCACCCGTTCGCCCGAGGCCCCGGCGAAGAAGACCACCCCCCGCCTGAATCCGGCCGCCGCCGTCCGCAACTCTGCGATCGGGCGGGCCGCGGCGAAGCTGCCCAAGACGAATGCGCGGCTGGTCTTCACCCGCCGCGCGCTGATCCTGTTCGGCGTGCTCATCGTGCTCGCGGCCTCGTTCGCCGGCTCGCTGCGCGTGTGGGTCGTTCAGAGCCAGGACCTCGCGGCCGCCCAGGCCCAGATCGAGCAGCGCACCGCCCGCGTCGCCGAGCTCGAGAACGAGCTCGCCCGCTGGGAGGACCCGGCCTACGTCCGCGCCCAGGCCCGCAACCGCCTCGGCTGGGTCATGCCCGGCGAGATCGGCTACCGCGTGATCGGGGCCGACGGGCAGGTGATGTCGGGCACCACCGAGATCGAGGGCGTCGGCGAGGCGCAGACCAGCGACCTGGCCTCCCGGTGGTGGGACAAGCTGGCCGTCTCGATGCGGCAGGCCGACGAGCCGGACCCGCTGCCCCGCTAGGGTGGCGGGCGTGCCAGCACTCGAACCGGCCTCTGCGGCCGACGTCGCCGTCCTCGAACAGCAACTCGGACGCCCCCCGCGCGGCATCGCGGGCATCGCGTGGCGCTGCCCCTGCGGCAAGCCCGGCGTGGTCGCCACCGATCCCCGCCTGCCGGACGGCACGCCGTTCCCGACCACGTACTACCTGACCTGCCCGCGCGCGACGGCCGGCTGCTCGACGCTGGAGTCGCAGGGCGTGATGGCCGAGATGACCGACCGCCTCGCCGAGGACCCCGAGCTCGCCGCCGCCTACACCGCCGCCCACGAGGCCTACCTGGCCGACCGCGCCGCCCTCGGCGACGTCCCCGAGATCGCCGGCATCTCGGCGGGCGGCATGCCGACCCGCGTGAAGTGCCTGCACGTCCTCGTCGGGCACGCGCTCGCGGCCGGGCGGGGCGTCAACCCGCTCGGCGACGAGGCCGTGGACGCCCTCGGCGAGTTCTGGGCGCGCCCCTGCCTGGAGGGGGAGTGACCCCCGGAGCCGGCGCCCCCGTCGCCGCCATCGACTGCGGCACCAACTCGGTGCGCCTCCTGGTGGCCGCCGGCCCCGCGCAGGCACCGGTCGAGCTGGAGCGCACCCTGCGCATCACCCGCCTGGGCCAGGGCGTCGACGCGACCGGTGAGTTCCACCCCGACGCGCTCGCCCGCACCTTCGCGGCGTGCGACGAGTACGCGGCGGTCCTCGCTGCCCACGGGGTCGGCCGGTTGCGGTTCGTGGCCACCTCCGCCGCCCGGGACGCCGGCAACCGCGAGGAGTTCTTCGCCGGCGTGCGCGCCCGGCTGGGCGTCGACCCCGAGGTGATCTCGGGGGCCGAGGAGGCGCAGCTGTCGTTCGACGGCGCGCTGGGCGCCTCCCCCGAGGCCGCGCCGCCCGCCCTGGTCGTCGACATCGGCGGGGGATCGACCGAACTGGTGCTCGGGGCGTCCGGGCAGCCGGTGCGGGGCACCTCGCTCGACATCGGGTCGGTGCGCCTGCGCGAGCGCTTCCTGGCCTCCGACCCGCCGACCGCCGAGCAGGTGGCGGCGGCCACCGCGCACGTCGACGCCCTGCTGGACGCCTCGGGCATCGACCTCGCCGCCGCCCGCACGTGGATCGGAGTGGGCGGGACCGCCACCTCGCTGTCGGCCATCGTGCAGGGGTTGGAGACCTATGACCGGGCCCGCGTGCACGGCTCGACGCTGACGCGCGCCGATCTCACCGCGCTGGCGGACCGGC
The DNA here is from genome assembly GCF_014164675.1 of Propioniciclava sp. MC1683. Taxonomy (NCBI): domain Bacteria; kingdom Bacillati; phylum Actinomycetota; class Actinomycetes; order Propionibacteriales; family Propionibacteriaceae; genus Propioniciclava; species Propioniciclava sp. MC1683. The sequence continues at coordinate 61,772 of NZ_JACJFX010000006.1, forward strand.
TGCTCGGCAGCACGGTGGCCGAGGTGCTCATCATCCCGACGATGGTTCCCGGGCGCGCCGACGTGATCTGCGCCGGCGCCCTCATCTGCGCGCGCGTGGCCGCACGCGTCGGGGTGGACCTCACGGTGAGCGAGTCCGACATCCTCGACGGGGTCGTCGCGCAGCTGCTCGCGGCAGCGCCGTAGACTCGGGCGCACGGCGTCCGGTCGCCGCCCCCGTGGCCCAACCGGCAGAGGCAGGCGGCTTAAACCCGCCCAAGTGCGGGTTCGAATCCCGCCGGGGGCACCCAGCGGCGGAGTACAGGGCCTGCTTGGTGGCGTGTCGTAGAATGATGTCGAGTCCACCAGAAAGGCGCGCACTCTGATGCAGAGCACCAACCCCATCTTCACGCGCAGCGAGCAGTTCTCGCACGCGGCACCCCAGTACGGCCAGCAGCAGCAGTACGGGCAGCAGCCGTACGGCGCGCCCCAGTACGGTGCCCCGGCGCCCTACGAGGCCCCCGGGCAGCCCACCCCGGGCGTCATGACCATCGACGACGTCATCACCAAGACGGCGATCACCCTCGGCGCGCTCATCGTGGCGGCCGCCATCACCTTCATGTTCCTGCCGCCGCAGTTCATGATGCCGGCCCTCATCGGCTCGGGCATCGTGGGCTTCGTCACGGTCCTCCTGGTCGGCTTCCGACGCCAGATCAACCCGGGCATGGTGCTCGTGTACGCCGCCATCGAGGGCGTCTTCATCGGTGCGTTCAGCCTGATGTTCGAGATCCTCTACCCCGGCATCGTGGTGCAGGCCGTGATCGGCACGTTCATCGCCGCGGGCGCGACGCTGGCCGCGTACAAGTTCCTGCGGATCAAGGTGACCAGCCAGTTCCGCAAGATCGTCACCATCGCGACCTTCGCCCTCGCCGGCACCCTGCTGGTGAACTTCGTCCTGGCGCTGTTCGGCACCAACCTGGGCCTGCGCTCGTTCGAGTTCACGCCGCTCGCCGGCATCATCTCGGCCATCGCGGTCGTCCTGGCCGTGGCCAACCTGATCATGGACTTCGACTTCGTCGAGCAGGGCATCCGCAACCGCCTGCCCGCCTCGGAGTCGTGGCGCGCGGCCTTCGGCCTCACCATCACCATGGTCTGGCTGTACACCGAGATCCTGCGGATCCTGTCGTACTTCCGCTCCAACTGACGCACGTCACACGAAGCCCCCTTCCGGTCATCCGGGCGGGGGCTTCGGCGTTCGGTGTCAGGCCGAGCGGCGCCGGCGGTAGCTGCGGACCAGGTCGTGGCCGTGCTTGCCCAGCAGGCTGCGGGCCCCGTTGATCCAGGCCACGTCGCGGAACGAGTGCACCGGCACCCACTGTGAGCTCGCGGTGGTGCCGCCGACGTCGTGGACGACGGGGTCGCGCGGGTTGTCGCACCGCGCGGCATAGATGAGCCGCACGGCGTGGAAGTCCTCGACGACGCCGCTGGGGGAGTGCCCGATCCAGTGGTCGGACTGCATGTCGAGGAACTGGGTGATCTCGATGTCCTGCCCGGTCTCCTCGAACACCTCGCGGGCCACGGCGGTCGCGGGGTTCTCGCCCGGGTCGATGCCCCCGCCGGGCAGGCCCCACATGCCGGGGACGGCCGTCCGGTCGGAGAACTCGGTCGCGAGCACGCCCCGGTCCGACACCACGAGGCCGTAGGCGGCCAGCCGCTGGCGCACGACGGGGCGTCCGGACATCTCACCGGGGCGCAGGGTCGTGCGCACGCGCTGGGGGCCGCGGGGCGTCACCGGACGCCCGTGCTCGGCGAGCTGCAGGGTGACGGTCAGGTCCTCGACCGTGCCGGCCGCCGAGAGCGGACGCAGCACGCGGTACCCGCCCTCCCACGCGACCTGGTACGGGTCCTCCCCGTGGCCGAGCGTGAAGGCGAGCACGGGCGTCCCGCCCGGTACCTCCACGCCGATGATCTGCACCTGCCCATCTTGGCGTGACCCGGAGAGGAACCCAAGCCGCCTCTCCGGGGCGGGCCCCGGTCGCACCCATCGTGCGCGGGGCGATGGGGCCGCTATGCTCAAACCCAGTTCCAGCAGCGACGATGGGGGCACGACGTGCAGTACAACCCGGGGGCACAGCTCGACCCCTCCTAGATGGGCGGTGGCGGCCGAGGCCGTGGCGGCACGATCGCCGTCGGCGGCGGGGCCAGCATCCTGATCATGATCCTTGCGCTGTTGTTCGGCTTCAACCCGGGCGACCTGCTCGGCGGCGGGGCTGCCCCGGCGCCCGGCCAGACCGACAACAGCCAGTACGCCCACTGCCAGACCGGTGCCGACATCGAGAGGGACCCGGAGTGCCGGTACGTGGCGTACACCAACTCGATCCAGAACTTCTGGTCGCAGACGCTGTCGGGCTACCAGGCCACCAAGACCGTGACCTTCGAGGGCGCCGTCAACACGGCGTGCGGCCAGGCCAGCGCGCAGGTCGGCCCGTTCTACTGCCCGGCCGACGCGACGGTCTACCTCGACAAGAGCTTCTTCCAGACCATGCTGCCCCAGCTGGGCGCGCAGGGCGGTGACGCCGCCGAGGCGTACGTGATCGCGCACGAGTACGGCCACCACATCCAGAACCTGACCGGCATCATGGGCAAGGTCCAGCAGCAGGGCCAGACCGCCGGCCCGAACTCGCCGGCCGTCCGCCTCGAGCTGCAGGCCGACTGCTACGCCGGTGCGTGGCTGCGCTACGCGTCCGGTTCGGCCGACAGCATCATCAGCGAGGTCACCCAGGACGACCTGGACCGCGCCGTGAACGCCGCCGAGGTCGTCGGTGACGACCACATCCAGCACATGCAGGCCGGCCGCGTCGACCCGAGCCAGTGGACCCACGGCTCCTCGCAGATGCGCAAGGAGTGGCTCGCCCAGGGCTTCAACTCCGGCGACCCGAACACCTGCAACACCTTCGCCGCGGGGGCGCTGGACTGATCGTCCGGACGCCGGCCCCGGCCGGGTGCCGACACTCACCAAGCTGACAACCGCGACACCGATGTCGGTGTCGCGGTTGTGCGTTCGGTGAGTGTCGCGTCGGTCGGGGGAGCCGGGGCTCAGTCGGGGAGCACCCGACCGGCGAGGTCGGTCACGAACGAGCGCTCGCCGACGGTGAAGTGCATGCGGGGGGTGGGTGCGTCGCCGCGGTCGTCGACGATGCAGCTCCACGGGGTGTCGAGGGTGAACTCCTCCTCGTCCTGGAGTGACTCCAGGACGCCCCACACGACGTCGGGGTCGACGAGCTGCGGGTCGAAGGTGTCGAGGTCCGATGCCTCGGTGCGAGGCGTCACGAGCACCGGCGTCCGGGCCGTGCGCTGGCGGCGCTCGAGGCCGTTGCCGGGCAGCTGGGGGGCGTCCAGGTAGACCCCGGTGCTGGACCCGAACCCCACCGCCGAGGCCACGTGGCGGTCGCCCACGGCGTCGGCGTAGCCCTCGCGCAGGCCCCACCGGCTGGTGAAGTCCAGGGTGGGCAGCAGCGTGCCGTCGGGGTGGAAGAACACCGCCCGCGACTCGGGGTTGGTCGAGACCGACATCGACACCAGCCCGCCGGAGTAGTCGACGATCTGCAGCGACTGTCCCTGCCGCGAGCCCGACACCGACTCGGCGGCCCGGAACAGCGCGCCGAGGTCGTCGAGGGCGAAGTCGTCGGGGTCGAAGGTGCGCTGGGCCACGTAGGTGATGTCGGTGGGCACCTCCTGCACGCGCCCGTCGCGCCACGCCCAGGTGCGCGGCTGGCCGGCCTTCAGCACGGCCACGGACGCGTCGTCGGCCGTCACGGTGACCATGACGGCCCGGTTCGCACCGGCCGTGGCGAGGATCTCGTCGACCAGGTCGCGGGCCGCGCCGGGGCGGGTCAGGTCGAGCAGCGGGGCCGGCGACGCGGACGCCGTGGGCGTGGGTTCGGCGGTGGGCCCGGCCGTGGGCCCGGGGCTCGCCGGGCCGCCCGGGGCGGGGGTCGTGAGCTCGGCCGGGGGCTGCAGTGCGCAGCCCGTCCCGACGACGGCCGCGAGCGCGAGGGCGGCGGCGCGGCGGGGCAGGGTCACCCTCGTGAGACTACCCCGCCGCGGTCGTCTCAGCGCACCAGGACGGCGGTGATCTCCTGCGCGACGCGGCCGGGCAGGGCCAGAGGGATCCCGTGGTCCGCGCCCTGCAGGGCGACCTCGGTGACGGCCCCGCCGTTGGCGCGGTAGGCGTCCAGCACGGCGCGGGTCTGCCGCACCATCGGCTGCGGCGGGAGGACGTCCTCGCCGGGCCAGCCCGGCACCGCGCCCATCTGGCCGAGCGTGGCCAGGTCGAACAGCGAGCCGTCGGCGACGACCTTGTCCTCGCTGCCGTGGATCCACACGACGGCGGGCTTGCGCTCGAGGTCGACGATGCCCGAGGCGTTGTAGTACTTCGGGCTCATGGTGTTCAGGACGCCCTTCTCACCGGTTGCGAGGCCGGGCCAGGTCTCGGACGGGACCGCGGTGCCGGGGTAGAAGTCGTCGCCGGTGCGGGTCTTGAGCAACTCGTCGGTGAGGAAGTCCTCGTCGATGTTGGCCGCGTTCTCGCCGCCGCCGTAGAACGTGCGCATCATGATGCGCGGGCTGGTCTGCGGGTCCTCGTCGCTGGCGTCCTTGGCGGCGAGGCGCTGGATGAACGCCGCGTTGGCCCCCGCCGCACCGCAGGCCGCGGCGTCCGGGGTGCAGGGCTCGCCGTTCGCGCCGCGCGTGCCGCCGAAACCGTACGGGGAGAGGGGCGCGATCAGCGTGACCGAGGCGAGGTCGTCGGGGTACTCGAGCATCATCTGCTGCAGGACGCCCGCGCCCATCGACCAGCCGGCGGAGTTGACCCGCTGCTGGCCGGCGAGGCCGAGCGCCTCGAGGAGGGCGTGGAGGTCGTCGGCCATGGCGCCCAGGCCGCGGGTGGCGTCGATGGGCTCGGCGTCGGTGTCGCCGTAGCCGCGCAGGTCGGGAGCGATGACGCGGACGTCGTCGCCGAACTCGGCCGCGGTGTACTTCCAGAACCCGCCCGAGCTGAGGTTGCCGTGGACGAGCAGCAGGGGGGTGCCGTCCTCGGGTCCGGAGGTCCAGACGTTCTGGGTCAGGCGGGCGGTCTCGATGCGCTGGGGCGTGAAGGTCATGGGACTCCTCGGGTCAGTGGGTGCCCCAATACTGAATGGTCATTCAGGTTTTGCGCAAGACCCCGTCACGACTCGACGAGTTCGCCCCGCTCGCGGAGGTCGGCGACGATCCGTGCGTGGAACTCCTCGTCGATCTTGTAGAAGCGCAGGTAGACGAGGTAGCTGGCCAGCATGAGCAGCATCGGGAAGCCCATCATCATCAGCCGCATGCCGAGCAGGCCGGCCTCGGTGACGTCGTCGGGGGTCCGGGCGGCGTTGATGCCGGTCATGATCAGGGTGGCGCCGACGATGGCCGTGCCGACCGCCCCGCCGATCTTGTTGATGAAGGGCTGCAGGGCGAACGTGACCGCGCCGTTGCGGTGGCCGAGCTTCCACTGGCCGTACTCGATGCAGTCGGTCAGGAACACGATCATCAGCACGATCACGAAGGACGCCCCGACGAACAGCAGCAGCCCCGCGATGCCGATGGGGATGATGTTCATCGGCGAGAAGAAGAAGACCACGTAGCCGAGGGCGACCAGGCCCATGGCGACGGAGAACAGCCGGCGCCGGCTGAAACGCTTGCGCAACAGCGGGAACAGCGCGAAGCCGAGCAGCTGCGCCACCCCCAGGATCGCCGCGAACGGGCTGAACATGTTCTCGTCGCGGTAGGCGTACTTGAAGAAGTAGACGCCGAACGAGGTCGTGGTGTTGTAGCCGACGAGGAACAGCACCATGGCCAGGGCGGTCCACAGCAGCTGGTCGTTGCGGCCGATCGCCCGCACCACGTCGCGGACGGTGGTGTGCGGCACCGGGCCCGACCGGGCGGGCTCGCGCACCCCGACCAGCGTGACCAGCTGGCCCAGGATCATGATCGCGACCGCGCCGATGGTGAAGGTCTGCCAGGCCCGGGCATCGCCGCCGAGGGCGTTGGTGACCGGGATGATCGCCACCACGATCGTGAACAGCCCGATCGTGGCGAACACCTTGGCCAGGGCGCCGAGCCGCTCGCGCTCGCGCTGGTCGAGGGTGAGGGAGGGCAGCATCGACCAGTAGCCGATGTCGTTCATCGTCCAGGCCAGGCCCCACGCCACGTAGACGACCGTGAACAGCACCACGTACCCGGGCCCGCGCAGGCCGAGGTCGGTGAACAGCAGGATCGTCACGAGGGCGACCGACATCATGCCCGCGACGATCCAGGGCTTGAACTGCCCCCAGCGGGTGTTGGTGTTGTCGATGATGCCGCCCATGACGATGTCGGTGAAGGCGTCGAAGATGCGGGCGGCGAGCAGGATCCCGTTGACCCACCACAGGGTGGCGTCGTCCAGGTCGAGCACCTCGGTGAGGTAGACGATCAGGAACAGCGCCATCAGCGAGTAGACCATGTCGCGGCCGACGGTGCCGATCGCGAAGCTCCACCGGTTGCGGCGGGTGGTGGTGGCGTCCATGGCGAGCAACCTACCGCCGGGGCGCGGCGCGGGACAGGAGCCCGCTCAGACCCCCGGCCAGATCGCGAAGCACACCAGCAGCAGGGTGCTCATGCCGACCTCGAGGAAGCCGATGTGCTTGGCCGACCAGTGCCGTCCGGGGATGAGCCAGGCACGCACGGTGCACAGCAGGAAGAACAGCGGCCACCACCACGCCGCGAGACCCGCGAACGCGAGCGGAACGGTCAGGATCGCCCACGCCCCGTGGTAGGCGACCGAGGCAACCATCCACTCCGGGCGCCCGCGCTCGCGGATGTTCGTCTTCACGTACAGCACGGTGCCGAAGAAGTAGGCGAAGACCAGCAGGGTCAGCAGCCAGGTGGGGCCGGCCTCGGGGCGGAGGGCGTCCAGCGCGTTGGGGTGGCGCGCGATCGGCACCATGAGGGACGCCGCGGCGATCGTCAGGCCGCCGCCCACCGTGGCCCGCTCGTTGCGCTGCGCGGCCAGCCACAGGGCCGGGAGCAGGAGGGGCACGAACGCCGGCGCCCAGGTCAGCAGGGGCCAGCCCGCCAGGAGCAGGGCGATCAGGCCGGACACGACGGAGGTCGCCCCGTAGACCGCGAGCGGCTTCACCCACTGGTGCTTGCGCTTCTGGGGCGCCTTGAGCCACCCCGAGGCGGCGTTGAAGGCGAAGTAGCCCAGCATCCAGCAGGCGAACAGTGGGATGAGGAACCACCCGGGCTCGCCGTCGCGCAGGCGCAGGTAGGTGCCCAGCAGGAACGGCACGACCAGCATCGCCCACGCGCCGTGCTGGTTCGGGACCCAGCCGGGGTCGCGCTTCTTCGTGCGGGGACGGGGGCGTGCGGCGGCGCGTGAGGTCACGACGCGTGCTCCTTCAGGACTCGGGCCACGATGTAGTGGCGGTCCTGGGCCTCGACGGTCGTCACGCCGATGTGGCGACGCAGTTCGGGCAGGTAGGGCAGGTGGGAGTTGAACACCATCCACATCTCGCCGCCGGGGCGCAGCACGGACGCCGCGGCCCGGATCATCGCCAGCGTGGGTCGGGAGTCCTTGGCCGCGCCGATGTGGAAGGGCGGGTTGGTGACCAGGAGGTCCACCGACTGCGAGCGGGTGCCGGCCAGCATGTCGGCGCGGCGCACGGCGACGCGGACGCGGTTGGTCCGGGCCGTGAGCCGGGTGGAGACCAGGGCCGAGAGCGAGGCGTCCACGCCCGTGGTGGCCCACCCGCGCTGGGCGAGCCACGTCGCGATGATGCCCGAGCCGCAGCCCAGGTCGAGCGCGACCCCGCGCGGCGGCCCGCCGTTGGTGACCGGCTCCCCGGCGGCCCGGGACAGCGTGCGCAGCAGCAGGTGGGTGCCGTCGTCGAGCCGGTTGGTGTTGAAGACGTTGCCGTGGGCCACCGCCGTGACCCCGACCTCGGGCAGGTACCGGCGCATCGGCCAGCGGGGCGGTGCCGGACGGGCGCCCGACGCGTGCAGCACCCGGCTCTTCTGGCGGCCCAGGCTGGCCGACACCGTGGTGAACTGGCGCGCCAGCGCCGTGTTGAACGCGACCGTCATGTGCTTGGTCCGGCCGCCCGCGACCACCCGGGCCGATGGGTCGAGCCGGGCGGCGAGGTACTCGGCGTAGTCCTCGACGGCCGCGACCGACTGCGGCAGCCGCCACAGCACGAGCTCGGGTGACTCCTCCGTGGTGAGGAACCCGGCCACCCGCAGGTGGGGCGGCACGGCCTCCAGGTCGCGCACGTCGTCGCACCAGGTCCGCACCAGAGCCCCTGCCTCGGTGGCCGCTTGGGTGAGCTCCCCGCCGACGTCGTCCAGCACGAGGACCCGGGCCGGGAGCGGGCCCGCCTCGTCCAGCATCAGGGAGGCGACCGGATCGAGGGGCATGGGGGCCATCGTATCGGCGTTCCAGCACGTGGACCGGGCGTCCGTGGTCCTGCGCACCGGCCCCGACCCACTACGGTGGGGGGTGGACAATCCGGGCGGACCGCTCCGCCGTCCGGGGCCCGACGGCCTGCACGTCGACGTGTTCGGAGCACATGAAGGAGAATCCAGTTCATGACTGACCAGACGAAGTACGTCTACGACCTCAACGAGGGCGACGCGTCGCTGAAGAGCCTGCTCGGTGGCAAGGGTGCCAACCTCGCCGAGATGAACCGCATCGGCGTCCCCGTTCCCGACGCCTTCACCGTGACGACGCAGGCCTGCGTGGCCGCGATGAACAACAACGGCGAGTGGCCGGCCGGCCTGCGCGAGCAGGTCGAGGCCGCCCTCGACCGCCTCGAGGAGCGCACGGGCAAGGTCCTCGGCTCGACCGAGAACCCCCTGCTGGTCTCCATCCGCTCCGGCGCCGTCTTCTCGATGCCCGGCATGATGGACACCGTCCTCAACCTCGGCATCTCCGACGACACCGTCGGCGCCGTCGCGGCCCTGGCCGACGGCAACGAGCGCTTCGCGTGGGACTGCTACCGCCGCTTCATCCAGATGTACGGCGAGGTCGTCGAGGGCGTCGACCAGTACGTGTTCGAGGACGCGCTGACCGAGGCCAAGGAGGCCAAGGGCGTCGCCAACGACACCGACCTGAACGCCGAGGACCTGAAGGCCCTCACGAAGAAGTTCAAGGAGCTCGCCGACGAGGCGCTCGGTGGCCACTGGACCACCGACCCCCGCGAGCAGCTGATGCGCGCCATCAACGCGGTGTTCCTGTCCTGGAACAACCCGCGCGCCGAGGTCTACCGCAAGGCCAACGGCATCTCCCGCGACCTGGGCACGGCCGTCAACGTCCAGCAGATGGTGTTCGGCAACCGCGGCGAGACCTCCGCCACCGGCGTGTGCTTCTCCCGCAACCCCTCCACCGGCGCCAAGGAGCTCTACGGCGAGTTCCTGACCAACGCCCAGGGCGAGGACGTCGTCGCCGGCATCCGCACCCCGCGCAACCTGGCCGAGATGGAGGACGTGCTCCCCGAGGCCTTCCACGAGCTGCTCGCCACCATGGACAAGCTCGAGCTGCACAACAAGGACCTCCAGGACATGGAGTTCACGATCGAGGACCGCAAGCTCTACATGCTGCAGACCCGCAACGGCAAGCGCACCGCCGCCGCCGCGGTGAAGTCGGCCGTCGACATGGTCGACGAGGGCCTCATCACCAAGGAGGAGGCGCTGCTGCGCATCAACCCCTCCGACCTGGACGCCCTCCTGCACCCCGCCATCGACCCCAACTTCAAGGCGACGGCGATCGTCAAGGGCCTGCCGGCCTCCCCGGGTGCCGCGGTGGGCGCGCTCTCCTTCAACGCCGACGACGCCGCCGAGCGCGGTGGCAAGGGTGAGAGCGTCATCCTGGTCCGCTACGAGACGACCCCCGACGACATCCACGGCGTCATGGTCTCCCAGGGCGTCCTGACCGCCCACGGCGGCATGACCTCCCACGCGGCCGTCGTCGCGCGCGGCATGGGCATCACCTGCGTCGCGGGTGCCCCCGGCATCAAGATCGACCCCAAGGGCGAGACCGTCACCATCGGCGACAAGACCTACGGCACCGGCGACACGCTGACGCTGAACGGCACCACCGGTGAGGTCTTCGAGGGCGCGGCCCCGCTCGTCCCGCCGTCGATCAACGAGGACTTCGAGCAGGTCGGCGCCTGGGCCGACGAGTACCGCCGCCTCGGCGTCCGCGCCAACGCGGAGAACTTCGAGGACGCCTCCAAGGCCCGCGAACTGGGCGCCGAGGGCATCGGCCTGGCCCGCACCGAGCACATGTTCATGGCGGCGGACCGCCTCCCCAGCGTGCGCAAGATGATTCTCGCCACCAACGAGGAGGAGCGCGCCGCGGCGCTGGAGGAGATCCTCCCGCTGCAGCAGGCCGACTTCGAGGAGATCTTCTCGGCGATGAAGGGCCTGCCGGTCACGGTGCGCCTGCTCGACCCGCCGCTGCACGAGTTCCTCCCGAACATCGTCGACCAGTCGCTGCTGGTGCAGAAGCTCGAGCTGACCGGTGGCTCGGAGGAGGACCTGGCCAGGGAGCGCACGCTGCTGGCCCAGGTGAAGAGCCTCCACGAGCAGAACCCGATGCTCGGCACCCGTGGCTGCCGCCTCGCGATGCTCTACCCGTCGATCCCCGAGATGCAGGCCCGCGCCATCATCCGTGCGGCCCTGGCCGTCCAGGAGCGCGAGGGCGAGACCGCGGGCATCGAGATCATGGTCCCGCTCGTGGTGATCAAGAAGGAGCTCGAGGTCCAGCGCGACATCGTCGTGAAGGCCGTCGAGGACGAGTTCGAGAAGGCCGGCAAGCGCCTCGACTACACGGTCGGCACGATGATCGAGATCCCGCGCGCGGCCCTGACCGCGAACGAGATCGCCGAGGCCGCGGACTTCTTCTCCTTCGGCACCAACGACCTCACCCAGACCGGCATCGGCATCAGCCGTGACGACGCCGAGGCGGGCTTCCTGGGCCACTACGTGGACGCCGAGGTCATGAGCAAGAACCCGTTCGAGTCCCTGGACCAGTCCGGCGTCGGCCAGCTGGTCGAGATGGGCGTCGAGAAGGGCCGTTCCACCAAGCCGGGCCTGAAGACCGGCGTGTGCGGTGAGCACGGTGGCGACCCCGAATCCGTGGAGTTCTTCCACCGCGCGGGCCTCGACTACGTCTCCTGCTCCCCGTTCCGTGTGCCGATCGCCCGCCTCGCGGCGGCGCGCGCGGCGCTGCGCGAGCAGTGACCAGCTGACACGAGCACCACAGCGACGGCCCCGGGTTCCGACCCGGGGCCGTCGGCCGTTCCCGGACGCCGTGGGCACCGGATGGCAGCCACCCGGCCCGGGCGCTACCCTGCGATCGAGGGGGGAGTGCAGTGCCGGACTACCGCATCGAGCCGCCGCGCCACACGCGGGGTGAGCAGCTCGCCTCGGCGTGGGACGCCGTGAGCGGGCACGTGATCAGCTTGAAGGGGCTGTGGCCGACGCCGGCCGACTACGCGCAGCTGCCGCGCACGTGGCGCCGCGACCTCATGGCCGGGCTCACCGTGGGCATCGTCGCGCTGCCGCTGGCGCTCGGCTTCGGCGTGGCCTCCGGCATGGGCGCGACTGCCGGGCTGGTCACCGCGATCATCGCGGGCATCGTCGCCGCGGTGTTCGGCGGGAGCCACCTGCAGGTGTCGGGCCCGACCGGGGCGATGACGGTCGTCCTGCTCCCGGTGATCGCGGCCTACGGGGTCGAGAGCGTCCCGGCGCTGGCGATCCTGGCCGGGATCATGGTGATCCTGATGGGCATGACGGCCCTCGGGCGGTCGGTCGACCTCATCCCGCTACCCGTGGTGGAGGGGTTCACCGCCGGCATCGGGGTGATCATCTTCCTGCAGCAGCTGCCCCTCGTGCTGGGCTCGGAGAAGGGCGAGGGTGAGTCCTCGCTGGTGTCGGCGTGGAACACCATCGCCGGCACCGACTGGGCCGCGGCGGTCGCGCCGCTGGCGATCATGGCGCTGGTCGTCGCCCTCCACCTGGTGGGCGAGAGGGTGGCCCGCGGCGTCCCGTTGTCGCTGGTGGCGATCATCGTGGCGACGGTCGTGGCCGAGCTGATGTCCCTCGACGTGGCGCGGATCGGCGCGCTCCCGACCTCCCTGCCCGCGCCCAGCCTGCCCAGCTTCGACTGGCGCACGATCCAGGGCCTGGCCGCCCCCGCCCTGGCCGTGGCCGCGCTCGCGGCGCTGGAGTCGCTCCTGTCGGCGCGCGTCGCCGACGGGATGGTCCCCGACGTCACCCGCACAAACCCTGACCGCGAGCTGGTCGGCCAGGGGCTGGCCAACGTGGCCTCGGGCCTGTTCGGCGGCCTGCCCGCGACGGGCGCGATCGCCCGCACCGCGGTCAACGCCCGAACCGGCGGACGCACCCGGCTCGCGGTGGTGTTCCACGCGGTCGTGCTGCTGGGCGTCATGGTGTTCGCCTCCCCGATCGTGGCCCGCATCCCGATGGCGGCCCTCGGCGGGGTGCTCGTGATGACCGCGCTGCGCATGGTCAGCCTCAAGGCGCTGCGCCCGGTCATGGCCGCGACGCGCGCCGACCGCAACACCCTGCTGCTCACCTTCGCCGCGACCGTCGTGCTCGACCTGGTCATGGCGGTGCTGCTCGGCTTCGCGATGGCCGCCGTCATGAGCCTGCGGCACATGGCGTCGTACTCGGCGGTGTTCCGCCAGCACCTGCCCGCCGACACCCGCGAGGGCTGGATCGACCTGCTGCCCGAGCAGGAGTCGATGCGGCACCGCATCGCCATCTACCGCGTCGACGGGGCCCTGTTCTACGGTGACGCCCGCCGCTTCGTCGAGGAGATCGAGGCGGTCGAGGACGGTGTGGACGCCGTGATCGTGCGTTGCCACCGGATGAACGTGTTCGACGCCTCGGGCGCCGAGGCGCTGGCTGACGTGGCCCGGGCCCTCGCACGCCGTGGCGTCGGCCTGGTCGTGCAGGGCATGACGCCCAGCCAGGTGCAGACCGCGCTCCTCATGGTGGGCCTCCCGGCCGACCGGTACGTCCGCGAGCTGTCCCGGGCCCTCGACATCGCGGTGGGCGACGTCCGCGCGCGGGACGCCGACCCGGCCGGCGGCCGGGGTCAGTAGCCCTCGGACGTCCCCCCGTCGAGCACCGCGCGGGTGCCGGAGAGGCCCAGGCGGGTGGCGCCGGCGGCAACCATGGCCTGCGCGGCGTCCCAGTCGCGGATGCCACCGGACGCCTTGACGCCGAGGCGCCCGCCGACGGTTTGCGCCATGAGCGCGACCGCGTGCTCGGAGGCGCCACCGGAGGGGTGGAAGCCGGTGGAGGTCTTCACGAAGTCGGCGCCGGCGGCCTCGGCGGCCGTGCAGGCGGCCACGATCTCGTCGTCGGTCAGGGCCGCCGACTCGATGATGACCTTGAGGATGCCCGGGGCAGGGACGGCGTCGCGCACGGCGCGGATCTCGTCCTCCGTGTGGGTGGCGTCGCCGGACTTCAGCGCCCCGATGTCGATGACCATGTCGACCTCGTCGGCGCCGTTGCGGACGGCCTCGGCGGCCTCGAACGCCTTCGTCTCGGGGGTGTGCTTGCCCGAGGGGAAGCCGACCACCGTGGCGACCTTCACGCGCGGCGAGAACGGCAGCGGCAGCATGGAGGGGGAGACGCAGATGGAGTAGGTGCCCAGGTCTGCGGCCTCGGCGGCGAGGGCCTCCACGTCGGCGGCCGTGGCCGTCGGGGACAGCAGGGTGTGGTCGACGAGGCGGGCGAGTTCGGTCCGTTCGAGCATGGGCGCCAGCCTAACGCTACGCCCAGCCGTGCTCGCGGGCGACGCGGGCCGCCTCGTGCCGGGTGGCCGCGTGCAGCTTGCCCATGGCCGAGCTGAGGTAGTTGCGCACGGTGCCCGGGGACAGGTGGAGGCGCGCGGCGATCTCCTCGACGGGCGCCCCGTCACCGGCGGCCGCCAGCACGTCGGCCTCGCGCGCGGTGAGCGGGGAGTCGCCGGCCGCGATGGCGTCGGCGGCCAGTTCGGGGTCGACGTGGCGCCCGCCCGCGTGCACGGTGCGGATCACGGCGGCCAGGCCCGACCCCGAGATCGTCTTCGGCACGAATCCGCGCACGCCGACCGCGAGCGCCTGCTTCAGGTGCCCGGGCAGCCCGTGCGAGGTGACGATCACGCAGGCGCACCCCGGCAGCTCGGACGCCAGCGCCGCGGCCACCTCGGTCCCCGAGAGCCCCGGCATCTGCAGGTCGAGCACGGCGACGTCGGGGGCGTGCTTGCGGGCGACGGCCAGCGCCTCGTCGCCCGAGGCGGCCTGCGCGACGACCTCGAGGTCGTCCTCGAGGCCCAACAGCGAGACGAGCGCCTCGCGGATGAGGTGCTCGTCGTCGGCAACGACGATACGGATCACGCGCCCTCCTCGGCGACCTCCAGACGGGCCAGGGTGGCGGCGTCCACGGTCGCGGTGAGCACGAAGCTACCGTCCCGCTGCTCGGCGTGCAGCGACCCACCGACCTCGGCGAGGCGTTCGGCCAGGCCCGCCAGGCCCGAGCCCGCGGCGTCCGGACGCCCCGGGCGGGGGCGGTCGTTGGTGACGGTGAGCGTCGCCGCTGCCCCGTCGCGGTGGACCGCGATGCCGGCGTCGGTGGCGTCCGAGTGCCGCAGGACGTTGGTGGCCGCCTCGCGGACGACCCAGCCGAACGCGCGGCTGACCGGTGCGGGCAGGGTCGCGGCGGTGGTGGTGGAGACCCGGACCCCCGCGGACTCCAGCAGCGCCCGCGCGCCGGCCACCTCGGCGGCCAGGTCGGCCGCGCGGTAGCCGCGCACCACGTCGCGGACCTCGGCGAGGGCGTCCGTCGCGATGGCCTGCACCTCGCGCATGGTGGCGGCGGCCTCGGGACGCCCCGCGTCGGCCTGGCGTGCCCCGAGTTCGGCCTTGAGCGCGACCGCGGAGAGGGTGCGGCCGAAGACGTCGTGCAGGTCGCGGCTGAAGCGCAGGCGCTCCTCGGTGACGGCCAGGCGGGCGCCGTCGACGCGGGCGCGTTCGAGCTCACGGGTGGTGGCCAGCACGTTGAGGAACATCTGGGCGAAGCCCACGACCACGGCCGCGACAAACCCCACCCAGTAGGCGGCGGTGATCTGGGGGACCCGCTGCTCGGGGTCCGAGGAGGTGAGGGTGCCCCAGAGGGCGGCCTCGGCCAGCACGATCGCGACCAGGCCGACCAGCACGGGGCGGACCGGACGTCCCGAGGCGCGTGGCAGGGCCAGCAGGGGCAGGGCGAGGGCGCCGCCCAGGTAGCCGGGGACCGTGATCGCGCTGAACAGGTCCCGCCAGCCCGGCGTCCCGGCCAGCAGGACGGTGGCTACCGACGCCACCGCCCAGACCGCCACCACCGGGGTCAGGCGGCCGACGCGTACGGCGTCCCAGCCGCTGGGTGGGAGCAGGTCGGCGTCGCGCAGTGCCGTGTGCAGCACCGACAGCCCCGCGAGAGAGGCCACCACCGTGGCGGCGATGAACGCGATGCGGATCGCCACCGGCCAGGGCCCGAAGGCCGTGGACAGGGCGAGGATCGGCGCGAGCGGGAAGGCCCAGTGCAGGCTGTTGTAGACATAGCTCTCGGTGCGCTTCACGCCCTGACTGACGGTGCTCATGGTCACTCCTCTCCTCGCGGCTGCGAGCCTAGCCGCGCGGGTCCCAGCGGAAGCCGCGCAGGCCGGCGTAGAGGGCCAGGGCGGTCCACAGCAGCATCGGCAAGATCATGCCGGTCGTCGCGCCCACCAGGGCGCCCCCGGCCAGCGCCTCCCCCGAGGTGCCGGTGCCGAGGTGGGCCAGGTTGATGAGGTCGATCACCGGCGTCATGGGCAGCCAGTGGGCGAAGCGCTGCACCACGTCCGGCAGGATCGTGAGCGGCAGCGAGAAGCCCGACAGCAGCATCGCGACGAGGATCAGCGGCATCGTCGTCAGCTGGGCCGACTCGACGGTCCGCGTCCAGGTGGCGCTCCAGATGGCCAGGGCCGTCCAGGTGGCGGCGCCGCCGACGACGGCGAGGACCAGCGCCCACGGGTGGGCGAACGGGGTGCCGAGGGCGACGGCGCCCCCGATGGCGAGCCCGGACTGGACGAGGAACAACGCCAGCAGGGGGACGGCGGGGGCCAGCAGGATCTCCAGCGGCGTGGGCTCGCCGGCCACCAGGCGCTTCAGCACGAGCTGCTCGCGGCGCGCCACCAGCGAGGTGACCATCGTGAAGTACAGGACGAACATCAGTGCGCTGCCGACCATCATCATGGTCAGGACGACGCCGAGGGCGGCGCGGTCCATCGACAGCCCCGAGAACGCGAAGGCAATCAGCGGCGGCATGGCGACCGCGGTGAACAGGGCCGTCCGGTTGCGGACGAGGATGCGGCTCTCGGCGGCGACCAGCGCGCCGAAGCGGCGCCAGAAGCTGCCGCGGGCGGCCGGGGCGGAAGTCGCGGCGTCAGGTCGGGTGGTGGCGGTGGTGATGGTCATCGTGGGTCTCCTTGTCGGGGTGGGGTCAGGCGTTGGTGAGCGGCCGGTCGGCGACGGCGAGGAACACCTGCTCCAGCGAGGCGACACGGGCGTTCAGCGAGCCCAGCGGCTCGTCGCCGGCCCAGGCCAGGACGCGGGCGAGGGTGTCCTGCAGGGTGGGGGTCTCGATCACGACCTCGTCGGTGACGTGGACGCGGCCGCCGGGGGTCTCGAGGCGGGCCAGGTCGAGGTGCTCTGGCCGGGTGAACGTGATGCGCGAGGGCGTGTCGGCGACGATCTCGGCGAGCGTGCCCTCGCGGGCGATGACGCCGGCGTGCATGATCGCGATCCGGTCGGCGAGCTGCTCGGCCTCCTCGAGGTAGTGCGTGGTGAGCAGGACGGCGCTGCCGCGCTCGACCAGGCCGGTGACCAGCCCCCAGATGGTGCGGCGGCTCTCGGGGTCCAGGCCGGTGGTGGGTTCGTCGAGGATGAGCACCTCAGGGTCGGCCATCAGCGCCAGCGCGACGTCGAGGCGACGGCGCTCGCCGCCCGAGAGCTTGTTGGTCTCCACGTCGGCGCGGCCCGCGAGGTCGACCGCTTCGAGCATGGCGTCGACCGGCAGCGGGCGGGTCAGGGTGCCGTGCCACAGGCGCGCCATCTCGGCGACGGTCAGGGCGGAGGGGAAGCCCGAGCTCTGCAGGACGACGCCCGTGCGGAACCGGACGCGCCCGCGCTCGGCCACCGGGTCGTGGCCCAGCACCCGGATCACACCGGCGGACGGCCTCGCCAGCCCCTCGATGAGCTCGACCGTCGAGGTCTTGCCCGCCCCGTTCGTGCCGAGCAGCGCGAACAGCTCGCCGCGGCGCACGGTCAGGTCGACGCCGCGGACCGCCTCGAACTCCGCGGTCGGGACCCGGCGCCCCGTGAGGAGGTTGCGGCGGGATGCCGTGGTGTAGCTGCGGCGCACGCCGGACAGGACGATCGCCTCGTCGGTGCGGGCGGCGCCGGGGGCGGTGGGCATGTGGGCTGTCGTGGTCATGCATCCAGACTCGCCCCGGATCGCGCCGGCCCCCAGTGCTGCGCTTCACCACTTCACCATGACAAACCTCACACCACACCGCCGAGGGCCTGGGTCGCCCTCGGGAATCACGGCGTGTGCCTGTGGACAACCGCAGGACCGACACTCGACCCCGCCACGAGGGGGTCTGGGAGGCGTCGAGTGTCGGTCCTGCAGGTGGCCAGCACGATGCCCATCGGAGCCGTGGTGGCCCGGGATCGTGCCTAGGCTGATGGCATGACCGCGACCCGCTCCGACGCCGCACTCCTGCTCCCGGACGCCACGGTGCGCCGCCTGCTGCCCCTGGCCCGAGCGACCTCGGGCGAGACGGACGCCACGGCGTCCCCGCTCGACGGCAGCCACCTGGCCGACGTCCCCCAGTCGACGCTGGACGACGTGGATGCCGCGTTCGCGTCCGCCCGCGCCGCGCAACCCGCCTGGGCCGAGCTGGGGGCGTCCGAACGCGGACGCCGCCTGCTGGCGTTCCACGACTTGCTGCTCGCTGCGCAGGCCGAGCTGGCCGACGTGATCGTCGCCGAGTCCGGCAAGGCGCGCAAGGACGCCGTCGAGGAGGTCTTCCACCTCGCGATGACGGCCCGCTACTACGGGCAGTACGCGGCCGGCTTCCTGCGGCCGCAGCGCCGTCGGGGCGTGTTTCCGGGGCTGACGCGCATCGACGTGCACCACCACCCCAAGGGCGTGGTGTCGGTCATCTCGCCGTGGAACTACCCGCTCACCATGGCGATGGCCGACGGACTCGCCGCGCTGGCGGCGGGCAACGCGGTGGTGGCCAAGCCGGACGCCCAGACCGTCCTGACCGCGCTGGCCGGGTTGGAGCTGCTGCGGCGCGCGGGCGTCCCGGACGACGTGTGGCAGGTGGTGACCGGGCCCGGCGGCGAGATCGGCACGGCGCTGGTCGAGCGCGGCGACCACGTCTGCTTCACCGGCTCCACGGCCACGGGCCGCAAGGTCGGGGTCGGGGCGGCCGAGCGGCTGGTCGCCTCCAGCCTGGAACTGGGCGGCAAGAACCCCATGGTCGTGTGCGCGGACGCCGACCTGGACGCGGCGGTCGACGGGGCGCTCCGCGGCTGCTTCTCCAACGCGGGCCAGCTGTGCGTCAGCTTCGAGCGGTTGTACGTCGCCCGAGCGGTGTACGTGGACTTCCGCGACCGGTTCGTCGCGGCCGTGGCTGCCCTCGAACTGCGCCCCGGCCTGGACTGGACCGGCGAGGTCGGCACGCTCACCTCGGCGGCCCAACTCGACAAGGTGCAGGCGCACGTCGAGGACGCCCGCGCGAAGGCCGCGACCGTGCTCGTCGGCGGACGCCACCGCCCCGACCTCGCGCCGTGGAGTTTCGAGCCGACGGTGCTGGAGGGCGTCAGCGAGGACATGGAGTGCTTCCGCGACGAGACGTTCGGCCCCGTGGTCTCCCTGTACCCGTTCGACACCGAGGAGGAGGCCCTCGTACTGGCCAACGACTCCACCTACGGACTGAACGCGGCCGTCTGGAGCCGCGACCACGCGCGAGCCCGGGCGCTGGCGTCCCGGATCAGGTGCGGCACGGTCAACGTGAACGAGGCCATCGCGGCCAGCTTCGGGTCGCTGTCGGCCCCGATGGGCGGCATGGGGCAGTCGGGCCTGGGGCGACGCCAGGGGCCCGAGGGCCTGCTGCGCTTCACGCAGGTGCAGGCCGTCGCGACCCAGCGCGGGATGGGCCTGGGTGCGCCCACGGGTGCGTCGCGGGAGAAGTTCGCCGAGGTGATGACGGGAGCGCTCAAGGTGATGCGGGCGCTGCGCCTGTGATCAGGCCAGCTTGCGCACGGTGAGGGGGATCGCGTCGGCGTCCGCCGGGGTCGGCACCTCGGAGCTCGGCTTGAGCACGGTCGCCGTCCCGTAGGCGACGGCGCGGTCGAGGCACAGCGCCGGGTCCTGTGTTCGCGTGCTGATGAGCAGGCAGCCGGCCAACGCGGCGTCCCCCGCCCCCATCACCGACACCGGCTGGACCGGGTCGGGCTCGGCGTGCCACAGGCCGTCCTCGCACGAGAGCAGGGCGCCCTGGGGGCCCAGCGTGGCCAGCACGCGCGGGACCCCCCGGCTGTGCAGTTCCTGCACGGCATCGATCGCGGGCTGGAGGTCGCCCGCCTTGACCGCCTTCCGGATGGAGCGTCCGGTCGCCTTCTGCAGCTCGGCCACGTTGGGGGAGAGGAGGTCGGGCGGGGTTGCGTGCGCGTGACTGATCACGGCGTCCAGGGCGGGACCGTCGGCGTCAACGGCCACCCGGACGCCGACGGAGTGGGCCATCTCGGTGAGCTTCACGTACCAGTCGACGGGGGCGCCCGGCGGCAGGCTGCCGCACAGCGCCAGCCACGAGGCCCCCGGCAGGGAGGCGAGCAGGGCGCTCACCAGTGCCGTCTGGTTCTCCGGCGTCAGCGGCTCGCCGGGCTCGATGAAGCGGGTGGTGCTGCCGTCGGGGTGGGTGATCGAGAGGTTGGTGCGCGCACGGCGTCCGACCGGGACCATGCGGCTCGGGACGCCACGGCTGCGCAGCGCCTCGGCCAGCGGGTCGCTGGTGTCCACCGGGACGATGGCGAGGGTGGGGTGGCCGGCGGCGTGCACGGCCGCGCTCACGTTGACCCCTTTGCCGGAGGCGAGTCGGTAGACCTGCCCGAGCCGGTTCAGCCGGGCGACGCGCAGGTCGCGGGCCAGCGGTGCGCTGCGATCGAGGCTCGGGTTCGCCGTAAAGGTGATGATCACCATACGAGGTTATCCCGGGGGACGCGTCCCCCGGGCGCTGCGCCACGCTACGGTCGGTTCGCGTACGGGGGCCCGTCGGCGTCCGCGCGGGGGAGGCGCACCGTGAACGCGGTGAGGCCCGGCCGCGAGGCCACCTCGACACGCCCGTGGTGGGCGCCCACCACGGCGGCGACGATGGCCAGCCCGAGCCCGGTCGACTGGCCACCGGCGCCCGACCGGACGCGGCTGGCGTCCGCGCGGGTGAACCGCTCAAAGACCCGGTCGAGCAGCTCGCGCGGGATGCCCGGGCCGTCGTCGGTGACCGTGACCACGGCGTCCGGCCCGTCGGCGGCCACCGAGGCGTGGACGCGGGTGCCGGCCGGCGTGTGCGTCCGGGCATTGGCGAGCAGGTTGGCCACGACCTGGGTGAGCCGGTAGGGGTCGCCCTGGGCGAGGACGTCGGCGTCCGGCAGGTCGAGGGTCCAGATGTGGTCGGGGCCCGCCGCGCGGGCGTCCGACACGGCGTTGGCGACTACCTGGTTCAGCGAAGTGGGTAGCAGGGCCAGCTCGGGGCCGGAGTCGAGGCGGGCGAGCAGGAGGAGGTCCTCGACGAGGCGCGACATGCGCTCGGACTCGGACTCGATGCGTCCCAACGCGTGCGCGGTGGTGTCGGGCAGGTGGGCGCGCTCGCGGCGAGTGAGCTCCGCGTAGCCGCGGATGGACGCCAGTGGGTTGCGGAGCTCGTGGCTGGCGTCCGCGACGAACTGGCGCACCTTGGTCTCCGAGCGCTGGCGCGCGGCCAGGGCTCCTTCGACGTTGTCGAGCATGTGGTTGAACGCCAGCCCTACCTGCCCGACCTCGCTGCGGGGGTCGACGTCGGCGTCCGGGACGCGGACGGGCACGGCGACCTCACCGGAGTGCAGCGGCATGCGGGAGACGTGGTTCGCCGTCGCTGTGAGCCGGGCCAGGGGGCGCAGACTGCGCTCGACGACGGTCCGGGCGGCGATGAAGGCGATCGCGATGGCCAGCAGGGTGAGCACGGTGGCCGCCACCAGCAGGGACGTCATCGACGTCTTCAAGAAATCAGTGGACTGGCCGGTGATCAGCACGAACGTGCCCCGGACGCCGTTGGCGGTGCCCGTGACGGTCGACGCGTACAGGCGGTAGTCGCCCAACTCGGGCAGGTTGAGGGTGACGAGCTGGTCGGATGGCGTGAGGGTGTCGAGCTTGGCCGTCACGTCGGCCGAGAGCCGTTCGCGCTCGCGTCCGACCTGGACGATGCCGTCGAAGCCCTGCAGGTAGTACAGCAGCCCCTGCTGCTGCCCGGCCCCGCCCGGCTGGCCGAACGCGCCGCCGCGGTCGCCTGTGTCCCCGCGGAAGCGGCTGGCGGAGTTGATGATCTGCGCGTCGATCTGTCCCTCGAGGATGCGGTGCATCGACAGCGCGGTCAGCCCCGACAGCAGGATCGCGATCACCGCGACCAGCGCCGTGGTGGACAGGATCAGCTGGCGGCTGAGCGTCCCCTTGCCCAACACCCCCGCTCCGCCGAGGGCTTGGGTTGGATCCGCCGAGGTCTTGGGTTCCGCCATCAGCCGGCCGGCTTCAGGACGTACCCCGCACCCCGCAGCGTGTGGATCATCGGCTCGCGCCCCGCGTCGATCTTCTTGCGGAGGTAGGAGATGTAGAGCTCGACGACGTTGGCTTGGCCGCCGAAGTCGTAGTTCCACACGCGGTCGAGGATCTGCGCCTTGCTCAGCACGCGGCGCGGGTTGCGCATCAGGTAGCGCAGCAGCTCGAACTCGGTCGCGGTCAGCTGGATCTCCTCGCCCGCGCGGGTCACCTCGTGAGAGTCCTCGTCGAGGGCGAGGTCGCCGACCACGAGCTGCGAGCCCGGCTTGACCAACGTCGCGCCCGAGCGGCGCAGCAGGCCGCGCAGGCGGGCGACGAGTTCCTCGAGAGAGAAGGGCTTGGTGACGTAGTCGTCCCCGCCGGCCGTCAGCCCGTGGATTCGGTCGTCCACGGCGTCCCGGGCGGTGAGAAAGATGACAGGGACGTCCGGCTGCTCGGCGCGCACGCGGCGCATCACCTCGAGCCCGTCGAAGTCGGGAAGCATCATGTCGAGCACGAGCACGTCCGGCCGCGTGTCGCGCGCGGCCTGCACGGCGGTCGTGCCGGAGTGGGCGGTGGTGACATCCCACCCCTCGTAGCGCAGGGCCATGCTGAGCAGTTCGGTGATCGCCGGCTCGTCGTCCACGGTGAGCACGCGGATGGGCGTCCCATCCGCCCGGGTGAGCTGCTCGCGTTCTGTCATGGGTCCACTCTCCCAGCCCGGCATGGCCGGACGCCATGAGTTGGCTGTGCGTTCCCTGTGAGAGCCCTCGGCGGATCGGACCCAAGCTCTCGGCGGATCGGACCCAAGCCCTCGGCGGTCAGCGCATGTCGAAACCGCTGATGGACGCCTCGGGCGGGCGCCGGTCGACCAGGAAGCCGGTGACGCGGCCCGGGCGTCCGGACGCCTTGGGCGACGTGAGCAGTTCGACCATGGCGTCCACATCCTCGGGGAGGCCCTGGACGTCCACCTCCACCTGACCGTCCCACAGGTTCTCGGTGTACCCGGACAGCCCGAGGCGTCCGGCCTGCCGGGAGACCCACCACCGGAAGCCGACGCCCTGAACGTGCCCGTCGACCCGGACGAGCGCGCGGGCCAGGCCCGCGGCGTCCGAGCTCACGTGTGGAGGTAGCCGAGCAGGTGGTTGCGCTCGTCGGTGAGCTGGTCGATGCGGTACTTGACCACGTCGCCGATGGAGACGATCGCGGCGAGTTCGCCGTCGACCTCGATCGGCACGTGGCGCACGCGCTTGTGGGTCATGGTGTGGGCGGTGTCCTCGATGCGGTCCTCGAGGTGGCCGACGACGACGTCGCCGGTCATGAGGTCGGCCACGGTCGCCTCGAGGAGGCCGGCGCCCGAGCCGGCGAGGCCGCGCACGATGTCGCGCTCGCTGATGATGCCGGCGATGTGGCGACCGTCGGCGGAGACGACCACGGCGCCGATGTTGTTGTCGGCCATGACGGAGACGAGCTCGGCCACGGAGGCGGACGGGGCGATCGTGACGACGGAGTTGCCCTTGCTGCGGATGACGTCTTCGAGCTTCATGGCGGGACGGTACCCGGAACCCGCACCGCCACGCCAGAGGCGCACCCTATGATCGGTCCGTCCACCACCTCGACAGACAGGAGCGGCCCGTGGAGCGATCCTGGCGCACCGCCGCCGTCCGCGCGGGCATCGACGCGGACACCGCCGAGGGCGCGGTCGTCCCCCCGATCTACCTGTCGACGAACTACCGCTTCGACGGCCTGCGCAGCCCGCGCAGCTTCGACTACTCCCGCTCGGGCAACCCGACGCGCAGCCACCTGGCCGACGCGCTGGCCGAGCTCGACGGGGCGGCCGGGGCGGTGGTGACGGCCTCGGGGATGGGCGCGATCACGACCGCGCTGATGGCGCTGGTGGCGGCGGGGGACACCGTGGTCGCCCCGCACGACGCCTACGGCGGCACGTGGCGGCTGCTGGACGCGCTGTCGCGGCGGGTGGGCTTCGACCTGCGGCTGGTCGACCTGGCGGCATCGGACGCCGCGGCCACCGTCCGCGCGCTGTCGCCCGCGCTGACCTGGGTGGAGACCCCCTCGAACCCCTTGCTGGCCATCAGCGACCTCGCGGCGCTGGCCGAGGCCACGCACGCCGGGGGCGGGCTCATGGTGGCCGACAACACGTTCTGCTCGCCGGTGCTGCAGCGCCCCATCGGGTTCGGGGCGGACGCCGTCGTGCAGTCCTCGACCAAGTACCTCAACGGGCACTCCGACGTGATCGGGGGCGTCGTGTGCTCGGCGACCGCCGAGATGGCCGAGCAGATGGCGTGGTGGGCGAACTGCCTCGGCGTCACCGGGGGAGCGTTCGACAGCTACCTGACGCTGCGCGGCCTGCGGACGCTGGGCGTCCGGATGGCCGCCCACCAGGAGAACGCGGCGGCCGTGGTGGAGGCCCTGTCGCTGCACCCCGCCGTCGAGCGGGTGCACTACCCGGGCCTGTCCACCCACCCGGGCCACGAGCTCGCCCAGCGCCAGATGGACGGCTTCGGCGCGATCGTGTCCTTCGAGGTGCGTGGCGGCGAGGCCGCCGTGGCGGCCCTGGTGTCGGGGCTGGAGCACTTCTCGCTCGCCGAGTCCCTCGGCGGCGTCGAGTCGCTGGTCTGCCACCCGGGCTCCATGACCCACGCGGCGATGCCGCCGGAGGTGCAGGAGGCGGCCGGCCTGCGCCCCGGCCTCGTGCGCCTTTCGGTGGGCATCGAAGACCCCGCCGACCTGGTCGCGGACCTGGTGGCGGGGCTCGATCGGGTCGCCGAGGCGGTCTGAACTCAGACGGTGCCCAGCGTGCGCGGGAACTCGGCCCGCGCCTGCTCGGAGATGCGCTTCATCATGGCGAGGTCGATGCCGGCGCCGAAGAGGCCACCGACGAGGGGGACCAGCTTGCCGACGCGGGCGAACACGCGCTCGCCGACCGACCGCAGGATGCGGAAGCCGACGGCCTTCTGGATCACCATGAGCGCCGACTTCGGCAGGTTCTTGCCGGCCACGTTCAGCGCGGCGCTCGTGCCGACGGAGACGCCCGCCTTGGCGAGCACGTCGGCGGAGTTGGAGCCGACCAGGGTTAGCAGCACCGCGGTGCGGATGCGGTCGTCGGTCACGTCGTAGCCGCGCAGGTGCGCGACGGCCGCGGTCATGCGGGTGGCCTGCACGTAGAACTCGAAGACGTTGGCCGGGATGGCCACGACCATGGTCAGGAAGCCACCCAGGAAGGTCACGAAGCCGCCGGCGGCACCGCCGACGAGGTGCTGGCGCACGACGTCGTCCACGGCCGCCTCGACGTCACCGTTGGCCTTGGCGAGGGCCTTGTCGGCGATCTCCTTGGCGCCCGAGAACTTGCTGACGCCCTCGATGCCCACGCCGGTCAGCTGCTTGATCAGGCCGGTGATGGCGTCGTCGTTGCCGGAGGGGTCGTTCGCCTCGTCCAACGCGGAGCGCGTGATCTCGATCTCCTCGTCGCGGCGGAACATGTCGAACAGGCCCATGGTGCCCCTTTCATCGGACGCCGCGCGCTCGCGCGGCCACCCCTCGACTTTTCCGTACCCGGGACCGTGGTTCAAGCGGCGGCTAGGAGATTCAGGGTCACCTCCGGGAAATCAGGGCCCTTCCCAGTAGGGCGAGGTTCGCCGGCTTCTCGGCCAGGCGGCGCATGTAGTAGCCGTACCAGTCGACGCCGTAGGGCACGTACACCCGGACGCGGTGGCCCTCGCGCGCCAGCCGCAGCTGCTCCTCGGGGCGCACGCCGTAGAGCATCTGGAACTCGTACGACCCGGGGGCCCGCCCGGCGACCAGCAGCTGCCCCAGGGCCGCGGTGATCATCTTGGGATCGTGGGTGGCGATCATGGGGTAGCCCTCGCCCGCGATCAGGATCCCCAGGCAGCGCTGGAAGGCCTCGCCGATCGCGGCCGGGGTCGTGTGGGCGACGGTGGCCGGCTCGGCGTAGGCGCCCTTGCACAACCGCACGCGCGACCCCGCCCCGGAGTAGTGCCGGGCGTCGTCCTCGGTGCGGAACAGCATGGCCTGCAGCACCAGCCCGGTGCCGGGGAACTCCGCGCGCAGCCCGTCCACGAGGGCGTGCATGCCGTCGAGCGTGGTGTGGTCCTCGGCGTCGAAGGTGACGGTCGTGCCGGCCTCGGTCGCGGCGGCGACGATGCGGCCCGCGTTCTCGGCGGCCAGGTCGACCCCGCCGGACAGCGCCTGACCGATCGCGCTGGCCTTGACCGAGATCTCGGCGACGTCGGTCAGCCCCTCGTTGGAGAGCCGGCGGATCAGCGCGATGTTGGCCTCGGTGGCCGCCAGCGCCTCGGCCTGGCTGGTCGTGTCCTCGCCCAGGTGGTCGATGGTGGCGAGGCGCCCGGTGGCGCTGATCTCGCGGATCGCACGGACGGCGTCCTCGACCCCGTCGCCCGGCACGAAGCGGTCGACGGTACGACGGACGACGGGCAGACGCGTGGCCAGGTCCCGCACGTGGGTGTTGCGCGAGGCGGCCAGCAGCAGGTTCTTCATCGACCCCTCCTGACACGGTGTGTGAGTGGCGCGGGATCGCCGCGCCCACCCAATCTATCCCCGAACGGACGAGCCGCGCACCCGGGGGGTGCGCGGCTCGTCACGGGTTGTCAGGAGGAGGTTCTCACTCCTCGGGGTTGGCCCCCTCGAGGGCGTCCGGGTCCTCCAGCGCGCGCCGGTAGGCGGCCGTGTCGAGCTTCGGCTGGCCCTGCAGCGGGTCGTGGGACGCGAACCGCTCGGGGTTGGCGTCCACGTAGCGGTCGTGCGTGGCGTGCGCCTCGTCGAGCAGGTCGAGCAACTCCTGCTCGCGGAAGATCTCGTCCTTGTACTTGGGGTTCATGGCCAGCAGCGCGGCCTCCTCCTTCAGCAGCGAGCGGTAGAGCTTCTCGCGCTGTGCGGGGTCGGCCTCGAACGACGCGTCGAGGTACTGCTTGGCGTGGCGGCGGGTGTTCTTGATCGTGGTGAGCGCCTTGCCCTTGGGGGACAGCAGCGAGAAGAAGATGACCACGACCAGGGTGCCGACGATGACGCCGAGGCTGAGCTCGGTGCTGACCTCGAAGACCGGCACGCGCTGGCCGCCGTTGATGAACGGCAGGTTGTTCTCGTGCAGGGCGTGCAGGATCAGCTTGACGCCGATGAAGGCCAGGATGATCGCGAGGCCGTACTTGAGGTAGATCAGGCGGTCGAGCAGGCCGTCGATGAGGAAGTAGAGCTGGCGCAGGCCGAGCAGCGAGAACGCGACGGCGGTGAACACGATGTAGGTGTTCTGCGTCAGGCCGAAGATGGCCGGGATCGAGTCGAGCGCGAACATGACGTCGGTGCCACCGATGGCGATCATGACCAGCATCAGCGGGGTCATGGCCTTCTTGCCGTTCTCCATCGTGAACAGCTTGTCGCCGTCGTAGTGGTCGGTGGTGTGCATGAAGCGCTTGGCGAGGCGGATGATGAAGTTGTTCGCCTCGGAGGACTCCTCGTCCTCCTCGTCCTTCTCGGGCTTGATCAGGTTGCCGGCGGTGACCAGCAGGATGAGGCCGAAGATGTAGAAGACCCACGCGAAGCTGTTGATCAGCGCGGCGCCCAGGAAGATGAACCCGGTGCGGAAGATCAGCGAGACCACGATGCCGAACATCAGCACCAACTGCTGGTTCTGCCGCGGCACCTTGAAGCTCGCCATGATGATGAGGAAGACGAACAGGTTGTCGACCGAGAGACTCAACTCGGTGATGTAACCCGCGTAGTACTCGACGCCCGACTTCTGGCCCATCGAGATCCACACCCACACGCCGAACAGGATCGCGACGGAGACGTAGATCGCCGTCCACTTGGCTGCCTCACCGATCGTGGGGATGTGCGCCTTGCGGACGTGGAAGATGAAGTCGAACGCGAGCAGCGCGATGATGAAGATGGCGGTGAGGATCCACACCGTGGTGGAGACAACAGGCATCTGGTGCCCTTTCCGGTTCGTACGAGCAGGAGACGGGTCCCGTCAGGCTCTCAGGAGCGCTGGCGGCCAACTCGTGCAGCGCCGACCCCGGGGGCCGGCTTCGCAGCAGTGTAACGAGGGGTGACGCAGGCACGTGCGGGGTTGCCAAACGTGCCTGCGCCCTGGGGCGTCACTTGACGCGCGGCATCGGGACGGTCTTGGTGCCCGAGATGGTCTCCCACGGCACGACGTCGGGCAGGTAGCTGTTGAACTCGGCGATCAGCGATTCCTGGTACTCGCCGGCGAAGGTACCGTCGAGGAACTTGCCCAGCGCCTCGTCGCGGAAGCGCGCCCAGCTGTACTTCTCGTTGCCCGGCAGGATCGGGTAGTAGAGGCACTCCGCCTTGGCGGCCGCGTCACGGTCGCCCGGGGCGTCCCCGATGAGCATGATCCTGTCAGCGTCGTACTTGCCCTTCGCCGCGTACTGGACGTGCTCGGCCTTCGAGCCCATCTCCTGGCCGGCGATGACCTTCATGTACTGGGCGATGCCGTGGGCGTTCCACTCGTACTCCAGCGCGTGCAGCGGGGTGGCCGACACGGTCATCTGGTCGACCCCGGCGTCCTGCATGGCCTGCATCGACTCGCGCACGCCCGGGAACGGGCCACAGCCGTGCACCATGTCGGCGATGCGGGCGTTGACCTCGTCGCCCCAGCGGATCGCGCGGTCGATGGTCTCGGACGGGTGGTCGGCGGCGTAGGCGGCGATGCCCTTGTCGGACAGCGGGTAGCCCTCAGCCTCGATGAAGGCGGTCAGCTCGGGGTACTCGGGGATGGTGACGACGCGCTCGGCGACCTCGGTGCGGTCGCGCAGCAGGTCGAGCAGCTGCTTGAGGGCCAGCCAGCGGTTGAGGCCGCGGGTGATCGAGCCCAGGTTCACGAACAGGGCCGTCTGGCGGGCGAGGGTCGAGACCGGCTGCAGGTCCCAGGCCTTGATGTAGGCGGGGGTGAAGCACTCCTGGTGCTTGATGTCCATGGCGTCCATCGCGCACCCGTCGGAGTCGATCCCCACGAAGAACTCTCCGGTGGGGACGAAGTCGACGAGGACCTGGGCGGCTTCCGGGTGCTGGCTCACAGCGGCTCTCCTTCGGGCTCGGGTTGGTCCATTCTCGCCCGGGGCCCGTGCCCCCACTGGAGGTTGCGGGATATTGCCTAACCCGGGAAGAGGCCCCGCACCAGGTCGACCGTGAGGGCGTCCAGGTCGTCGATGACGGCGTGGGCGCGGTCGAGCACCTCCGCGGCCGGAGGGTGAAACCGCGGCGGGACGACCACCGTGCGCATGCCCGCGGCCAGGGCCGAACGGACGCCGTTGGTCGAGTCCTCGACCGCCACGCAGGCGGCCGGGTCGACCCCGAGGCGGGACGCCGCGGCGAGGAAGCCGTCCGGGTGCGGCTTGCCGCGCTCCACCTCCTCGGTGGAGACGACCACCCCCACGAGGTCGCGGACGCCCAGCAGTTCCAGCCCCGCCTCGATCAGCGTGCGCGGGGAACTGGACGCCACGGCCAGCGGGGCGAGGGCGGCCATGCGGCGCACGGCGTCCACGGCCCCGTGCAAAACGGGGATGCGGCCGGCGCGGTAGGCCGCGGCCATGCCGTCGATGGTGCGCTGGGCGGCCTCCTCGGGGGTGCCCCGCAGGTCGACCGCCTCGACGAGGTACGTCGACCACTCCCGGGTGCTCATGCCCATCATCGCCTGCGTGGCCCCCTCGGGCCACGGGACGCCGTCGGCGGCGGCGAGCCCGCGGCGCACGACGTCCCACTCCTCCTCGGAGTCGGTGAGCGTGCCGTCCATGTCGAAGACGATTGCGTGGGGGAGAGCTTCCATGCCCGTCAGCCTAGGACAGCCGCCAGTCGATCGGGTCGGCCCCCTGGGCGGTAAGCGCCGCGTTGGCGCGCGAGAACGGGCGCGACCCGAAGAAGCCCGACCGGGCCGACAGCGGTGAGGGGTGCGCGGAGGCGATCACCGGCACCTGCCCCAGGCGCGGGGTGAGGCCCTGGGCGTCCCGGCCCCACAGGATCGCGACCAGCGGCCCGCCCCGCTCGACGAGCGCCTCGATCGCGCGGTCGGTGACCTCCTCCCACCCCTTGCCGCGGTGTGACGCCGGCGCCCCCGGCCGCACCGTCAGACACCGGTTCAGCAGCAGGACGCCCCGCTCGAACCAGGCGCTGAGGTCGCCGTGCTCGGCGGGCGGGATGCCGAGGTCGGCGGACAGCTCGGCGTAGATGTTCTGCAGGCTGCGCGGGATCGGGCGCACGTCGCGCGCGACCGAGAAGGACAGCCCGACGGCGTGCCCCGGCGTGGGGTAGGGGTCCTGTCCGACGACCAGCACGCGGACGTCGGCGAGCGGGCGGGTGAAGGCGCGCAGCACGTTCTCCCCGGCGGGCAAGTAGGAGCGCCCGGCGGCCATCTCCTGGCGGAGGAAGGCGCCCATCGCGGTCACGCGGTCGGCCACGGGGGCGAGGGCGTCGGCCCAGTCGGGGGCCACGAGGTCGGCGAGCGGGCGTGCGGTCACGGGGCTCAGGCTAGCCCGGCGCGGGCTCGGTCCGGCCCGGCGCGCGCGGCGTCCGGGCGGCGGGGGCGGGTCTAGGCTGACGGTGCTGGAAGGAGCCCACCCGTGACGCTGATCCCCACCCTGCGCCGCCTGCTCGGCACCGAGCCCACCCCGCCGGCCGAGCCCGTCGTCGTCCAAGTGCCGGTCCCCGCCCCGGACCGCCGGGTCGACCTCGAGCCCGACGTGCCCCGCGGGCTCACCGTCGCCGCCGGCTACGCGTGGCGGCTGCTGCTGCTCGGTGTCGCCGTGGTGGCGCTGTTCCAGGTGCTGGCCTACTTCTCGCAGATCACCGTGCCGGTCGGCATGGCCATCCTGCTCGCCGCCATGCTCTACCCGCTCGTCACGCTGCTGCGCCGCTGGGGCTGGCCGGCCGCGCTGTCCGCGATCGTCTCCCTCCTGCTCCTCGTCGTGGTGGTCAGCGGCCTGCTGACCTTCGTCGGAACTCAGGTGGCCGCCGAGTGGCCCGAGCTGCTCGAGCAGTCGCGCGAGGGCTTCCAGGCGCTGGTCGCCTGGCTGGGCACCCTGCCGTTCGGCATCGACGACGCCCCCGTCAACGACTGGATCGCCCAGGGCACCGCCTGGCTCCAGACCCAGGCCTCCTCGTTGGCCGGGGCCGCGGCGTCCGTGGGCGCGGCCTTCGGCAACTTCTTCGCCGGGCTGGCCACCGCGCTCGTGGCCGCCTTCTTCTTCGCCTACCAGGGCCGCCGCATCTTCGCCGGATCGGTCGAGACGCTCGTGCCCCGCCAGTACCGGGCCTCGGTCGACCACGCCGCCCTGCGCGGCTGGACGTCCCTGGTGGCCTACATGCGCTCGGCCGTCATCGTCGCGGCGGTGGACGCCGCCGGCGTCGCCCTCGCCGCGCTCCTCCTGCAGGTGCCCCTGGTGGCGGCCCTGTTCGCGCTGACGTTCTTCCTGTCCTTCATCCCGATCGTGGGCGCCACCGTGGCCGGCGCGGTCGCGGTCGTGCTCGCCCTCGTCACGCACGGCTGGGTGCAGGCGCTGATCATGCTGGGCGCGGTGATCCTGGTCATGCAGTTGGAGAGCACGTTCCTCCAGCCGCTCGTGATGGGCAAGGCCGTCGACCTGCACCCGCTGGCGGTGCTGCTCGGCATCACCGCGGGCGCCATCGTCTCGGGCATCCTCGGCGCCCTGCTGGCGATCCCCGTCCTGGCGTTCGGCGTCGCCTTCCTGCGCGCGCTGCGCAACCCGGAGTCGCCGGGTGCCGACGTGCTCGAGTCCGACGAGCCCGACCCTCTCCCGCCGGCCCCGGCGACCGCCTGAGCCTCAGGGTCGCCTCAGGGGCCCGGCGCCTTTCGCAAATGGAAAACCGGGCTTAGCATTTTGGTATGAGCGACCCCGATCTCAGCCAGATCCTCGCCGACCTCGCGGCCGGCACCATCGACGCCGCCGAGGCGGCCCGCCGCATCGAGGCGGCCCAGAAGAAGCAGGCCCCCGCCGACGCCGAGCCCGAGGTCGACGAGCCGGCCGGCCCGACCGGCGTGAAGGGCACCGAGCGCGTCACCATCCGCGCCGTCGGGCGCCGCGTCACCGTGGTCGGCGACGCCTCCGTCGCCACCGCGTCGGTCACCGGCGAGCACGTGCTGCGCCGCCAGGGCGACGTGCTCGAGATCTCCGCCGACGGCGAGGTCGGCCCCAAGCTCGAGGGCTTCAGCGTGCTCAACCCGCCCAAGAGCCTCGAGGACCTGCGTGGCCTCACCTTCGCCCGTGGTCTGACCGTGCGGGTCAACCCGGCGATCGAGGTCGACGTCGAGCTCACCGCCGGCAGCCTCAACGTGAGCGGCGTGCCGTTCCTGGGCCGTGTGCGCGTGACGGCGGGCGGCGCCGCGATCAAGGGCGTGCGCCGGCTCACCGACGTCCTCATCCAGGCCGGCTCGGGCAGCATCGAGGGACCGATCAACGCGGGCCGCTCGCGGGTGAAGATCGAGTCCGGCTCGCTCACGGTCACGCTCGAGAAGCGCTCCTCGGTGACCGTGCGCTCGCAGACCCAGCTCGGCCGCGTCGTGTGGCCCGACGACGGCGGCGCCCCCGACGAGGTCGTCTTCGGCAACGGCACCGCCCGCCTCGACCTCGAGGTCGTCATGGGGAGCGCGACCGTGCGGCGGTCCGAGTCGTGACCGCCCCCCACACGCACCGCGCCCTGGCCGACTGCCCGGTCTGCGGCGACGCGCTGGTGACCACGCGGCTGGGTTGCTCGGGCTGCGGCACCGAGCTCGTCGGCCAGTTCGCCCCCTGCCCGTTCTGCGCGCTCGACGACGCCGACCTCGAGGCCCTCAAGGTGTTCCTCGTCTCGCGCGGCAACCTCAAGGAGCTGCAGTCCCACCTGGGCGTCAGCTACCCCACGGCGCGGGCGCGGTTCAACGACCTGCTCGAGCGGCTGGGCTGGCTCGCCGAGGCGGGCCTCGAGACGATCCCGGACGCCGACGTCGCGGCCGGCCACGACCCGGCCCCGACGCACGAGGACGCCCCCGCGGAGGAGGGCGTCCGGGATGGGGAGCCGGGGGAGGACGGACCGCAGCCAGCGGCGTCCGAGACCCCCGACGGGGTGCGCGACCAGGTGCTCGCGCAGGTCGCGGCGGGCACGCTGTCGCCGGCGGTGGCCGCCGACCTGCTCAGCAAGCTGCGCTGATCAGCCGGTGTAGACCTTGAAGTCGAGGACGGTGACCTCGATGGTCTTGCCGGTGGGCGCCTCGTAGGAGACGGTCTGGCCCTTGGTGGCGCCGACGACGGCCGCGCCCAGCGGGGACTGCGGGCTGAACACCTCGACCTCGGTGTCGGTCACGCCCATGAGCTCGCGGGAGCCGAGCAGGAACGTGTCGGTGTCGTCCTCGTCGCCGTCATAGCAGATCGTCACGGTCATGCCCGGCGTCACCTCGTTGGCGGCCTCGGGCTCGCCGATGTGGGCGTCCCTCAGCATGGCCTCGAGCTGGCGGATGCGCGCCTCCTGCTGGCCCTGCTCCTCGCGCGCGGCGTGGTAGCCGCCGTTCTCGGAGAGGTCGCCCTCGTCGCGTGCCTGGGCGATCTTGGCCGACACCGTGCGGCGGCCTTCACCCTTGAGGAACTCGAGCTCACCCGCGAGCTTGTCGTACGCCTCCTGGGTGAGCCACACGGTGGACTGTGCTGCTTCAGACATTCGACCAGCCTAGCTCAGCGGGGTGTGCAGGCGAGGATCTTGACCGAGGTGGCGCGCTTGAAGGTCTTGAGCTCGATGTCGTGGTGCTCGAGCTCCTCGGTGCCGGGGCCGAGCTCGATGTCGTACTGGCCCACGGTCTCGTAGGACTCGGCCTGCGCGGTGACCGTGCACACGGCCGGGCGCGAGGGGTCGGGGCGCTGGGTGGTGACGCGGACGTCCATGGTGGAGTCGGAGGTGACCTCCCAGGTGACGATCTTCGCGCTGATCGGCGGGTTCGCGCCGTAGGCCGCCGACCACAGCAGCCACGTGCCGCCGACGCCGGCGATCACGGCGGCCACGACGACCCACAGCCACTTCGGCGCCCTGCTCGGCGGGTAGCGGCGCGCGATGCGCTGGGCGTCGGACTCGGTCGCGGTCATGGGTCCATTGTGCCGGGGGCGCCGCGGGGTGGGCCAACCGGGGTGGTTGAATGGCTGACATGGCTGTGAGGGTGGACAAGGCGGGCGAGCCGCTGCGGTTGATGGCGGTGCACGCGCACCCCGACGACGAGTCGAGCAAGGGTGCGGCGACGATGGCCAAGTACGTCGCCGAGGGCGTCGAGGTCATGGTCGTCACCTGCACCGGCGGCGAGCGCGGCGACATCCTCAACCCGGCCGTCGACACCCCCGAGAACTGGGCCAACATCACCGCCATGCGCGTGGACGAGATGGCGCGCGCCGCCGAGATCCTCGGCGTGCAGCACCGCTGGCTGGGCTACGTCGACTCGGGCCTGCCCCAGGGCGACCCGCTGCCCCCGCTGCCCGACGGCTGCTTCGCGCTGGCCGACCTCGACGAGGCGGGGGCCGCGCTGGCCGCGGTGATGCGCGAGTTCCGCCCGCACGTGGTGCTGACCTACGACGAGAACGGCGGCTACCCGCACCCCGACCACATCATGACCCACCAGGTCACGCTGCGGGCCGTCGACCTGGCTGCCGAGGCGGACGCCGACGTCGAGGGGGCGCCCTGGCCGGTGGCCAAGGTGTACTACCACATGACGTTCCACCGGCAGCGGGCCGTCGCGCTGGATGCCGCCATGCACGAGCACGGCCTGGAGTCGCCCTACCGCGAGCGCCTGGCCAACTGGCCCGAGGACCCGACCCAGGCCGAGCGCCTCACGACGTTCATCGCGTGCGCGGAGCAGTACCCGGTCCGCGACGACGCCCTGCGGGCCCACGCCACGCAGGTCGACCCCGACGGGTTCTGGTTCGCGATCCCGCTCACGGTCCAGCAGATGGCGTGGCCCACCGAGGACTTCCAGCTCGCCCGCTCGCGGGTCGCCACGACCCTGCCCGAGGAGGACCTGTTCGCCGGCGTCGAGTGCTGCCACGAGACGGATAGGGTGGAAGCGTGGTTCTACTCGATCTAGGTCTCGGGCGCGACCTCGCGCCGAGCTGGGCGCCGCTGGGCGCCGCCGTGCTGCTGCTGCTGGTCCTCCTGCTGCTGTTCCTGAGCATGCGCCGCCACCTCAAGCGCGCCGCCCGCTTCGCGGCCGAGGACGGCCTGATGGGCGACTCCACCGACACCGACGCCCCGGGCGACCCCAAGCTCTGATGGTGAACCGGCTCGCCACCCAGACCAGCCCGTACCTCCTGCAACACGCCACCAACCCGGTCGACTGGTGGCCGTGGGGGCCCGAGGCGTTCGAGGAGGCGCGCCGGCGCAACGTGCCGCTGCTGATCTCGGTCGGCTACTCGGCGTGCCACTGGTGCCACGTCATGGCCCATGAGTCGTTCGAGGACGCCGGGGCGGCCGCGCTCGTCAACGAGTTCTTCGTGCCGGTCAAGGTCGACCGCGAGGAGCGCCCCGACGTGGACGCGGTCTACATGCGCGCCACCCAGGCCCTGACCGGGCACGGCGGCTGGCCCATGACGGTGTTCGCGACCCCCGACGGCCAGCCCTTCTTCGCCGGCACCTACTACCCGCCCGAGCCCGCGCAGGGCCTGCCGTCGTTCACGCAGGTTGTCACCGCGCTCGGCGAGGCCTGGCGCGACCGGCAGGGCGAGGTGCTCGAGTCCGCCTCCGCGATCGTCGCCCAGCTGGCCCAGATCAACGCGCTGCCCGCGGCGTCCGCCTCGCCGGGGGTGTGGGAACTGCTGGACGCCGTGAGCGCCGAGTTCGACCTCCTCCACGGCGGGTTCGGCGGGGCGCCGAAGTTCCCCGCGCCGATGCTGGTGGACGCGCTGCTCGTCAAGGGCGAGGCAGGTTCGCTCGACCTGGCCCAGCGCACGCTCGAGGCGATGGCGCGCGGCGGCATCCACGACCAGGTGGGCGGCGGGTTCCACCGCTACGCCGTCGACGCCGGCTGGGTCGTGCCCCACTTCGAGAAGATGCTCTACGACAACGCCCTGCTGCTCGGCTCGTACGTGCGCGGGTGGCGCCGGACGCCGCAGCACGAGACCGGCCTGCGCTGGCTCTTCGAGCGCGTGGTCCGCGGGATCGTGGGCTGGCTCGAGCGCGAGATGGTCGTCGAGGGCGGCGGCTTCGCCGCGTCGCTGGACGCCGACTCCGCCGACATCCGCGGCATGGCCCACGAGGGCATCTACTACGTGTGGAACCCCTCGCTGCTCGTCGACGCGCTCGGCGAGGAGGACGCCGACTGGGCGGGCAAGGTCTTCCACGTCACCAACGACGGCACCTTCGAGCACGGGCTATCGACGCTGCAGTTGCGCGGCGCGCCTGACGTCGCCCGGCTGGAGTCGGTCTCGGCGCGCCTGCTCGAGGTGCGCGCCAACCGGTTCGAACCGCCGCGCGACGGCAAGGTCGTCGCGTCCTGGAACGGCTGGGCGATCGAGTCGCTGCTCTGGGCCGGGCTGGTCTTCGGCGAGCGCTCGTGGATCGACCTGGCCGAGCGGGCCGCGACCTACCTGTGGGAGACCCACTGGGTCGACGGCGCCCTGCGCCGAACGTCGCTCGACGGCGTCGCCGGCGAGGCCGCAGGCGTGGCCGAGGACCACGGGGCCGTGGCGTCCGCGTTCGCGCGCCTGGCCGGGGTGCTCGGCGAGTCGGTGTGGCTCGACCGCGCCGTCGAGGTGCTGGACGCCGCCGTGGCGCTCTTCGGCGCCGAGGACGGCGGCTTCTTCGACGCGGCCGCCGGCGACCTGTTCGCGCGCCCGCGCGACGTGCAGGACAACCCGACCCCTTCGGGGACCATGGCGCTGGTCTCCGCGCTGCGCGTGGTGGGCCTGCTCGCCGAGCGGCGCGACCTGCTCGACCGGGCCGACACCGCCGCCCGCACCACGTGGGGCACCGTCGAGGCCGCCCCGCGGCACGCCTCGGCCGCGCTGACCGACCTGCTCATGGCCGACGAAGCCCGGAAGGGGCTGCGCCCCGCCGTGGCCGTCGTGGTCGACGAGGCCGGCGACCCCCTCAACGACGCCGCGCGTGCCGTGTGGCGGATGGCGCCGCTGGGCACGGTCGCGGTCTCGGGACGTCCGGGCACCGAGGGCTTCGGGTCGTGGTTCGAGGGCCGTGAGCCGGTGGCGGGAGAGGTATCTGCCGGTGGCGCCGCACCTGCGCCGCAGGTGGGGCAGGCCGGGACCGTCGCGGAGGAGTCCCCGCTGGCCAAGCTCACGCACGCGCGCATCGGCGGGTCGGGCGGGGTCACCGAGGTCGAGACCGAGGCGTCCCACGGGCACGACGACGAGGACGAGTACGACGAGCACGAGGTGGTCGGTCTCGACCAGACCGTCTACGTCTGCCGCGGCGAGGTCTGCTTCGCGCCGGCACGCACCGTTCAGGACGCCCGCGCGGCCCTGTGGAGCCGCGCGTAGGGCGTCAGCTCAGCGCAGCACCACCAGCGCGATCGCGGCGAAGTGGCACAGGGCCGCCACCACGGTGGCCACGTGGAACACCTCGTGGTAGCCGAACCACGCCGGGGCGGGGTCGGGCTTCTTGAGCGCGTAGACGACCGCGCCCGCGGAGTAGATGAGGCCGCCGAGCACGATGAGGGCGACGATGACGGGGCCGCCGGCGTTCCAGAACGGGATCAGCCAGCCGACCGCCACCCAGCCCATGGCGATGTAGAGGCCGGTGTAGAGCCAGCGGGGCGCGCCCATCCAGCCGAGCTTGAACGCGATCCCGAAGGCGGCGATGGCCCAGATCAGCGTCAGCAGCACGGTGGCGTGGCCGGCGTCGAGGAGCAGCAGCGCCAGGGGCGTGTAGGTGCCGGCGATGAAGATGAAGATGTTGGCGTGGTCGAGGCGGCGCAGGAAACCGCCCATGCGCGGCGACCAGGTTCCCCGGTGGTAGATGGCCGAGGTGGCGAACAGCAGGGTGGCGCCGACGAGGTAGATCGCGATGCCGATGCGGGCGATGAGGGCGGGGGCGGCCACGATCAGGATGAGGCCCGCCAGCTGCACGAACGGGGCCATGCCGAGGTGGAACCACCCGCGGAGGCGCGGCTTGGGGAGCAGCTCCTCCACGGTCGCCTCCTTACTTGACGAAGCGTAAGTTACGGTCACGTAGGTAAGGGTAACCCACGCTGTCGTGCGGCACAACGCACGCTGTCAGCCTACGGTCTGGGGCGGCGCCACGGGGTAGTTTGGGGCCCGTGAAGATCCTCGCCACCACGAACGCCCCCTTCGAGTTCGAGCCCCCGGCCGGGGTCGAGGTCGTCCCCGTCGACGAGCGCGAGCCCGTCCCCGCCGAGCACCTGGACGCCGACGCGGCGATCCTCGTCGGCGGCCGGACCCGGGTGGCCGACCAGCTGGCCGCGGAGGCGTCCGGGCTGCGGTGGGTGCAGACGCTGGCCGCGGGGCCGGACGGGGTGCTGGCCGCCGGGTTCGGGCCCGGCGTCACCATCACCAACGGGCGCGGCCTGCACACGTACACGGTCGCCGAGACGGCGCTGGCCCTCACGCTCGCCGGCATCCTCCGGCTGCCCGGCATGCTCGCGGCCCAGCGGGAGCACCGCTGGGCCTACGAGGAGTACGGCACGTGGCGTGCGCTCCACCCGACCGGACGCCTCGGCTCGCTCATCGACACCGACGTCCTCGTGTGGGGCTTCGGCGCCATCGGTGAGCAGGTCGCCCGCCTGTTCACCGCCGTCGGCGCCCGGGTGCGCGGCATCGCGACCACGGCAGGGGAGCGCGGCGGCTTCGAGGTGTTCACCGACGCCGACCTGCCGCGCCTCCTGCCGGCGACGGACGTCCTGGTCATGGTCCTGCCCCACGACGACAGCACCCGCCACGCGCTGGACGCCGACCGCATGGCCCTGCTCCCGGACCACGCCTGGGTGGTCAACGTGGGCCGCGGAACCACGATCGACAACGACGCCCTGGCCGCGGCGCTCAACGCCGGCGAGCTCGGCGGCGCGGCCCTCGACGTGGCCGACCCCGAGCCCTACCCGGCCGACGGACCCCTGTGGGACGCCCGCAACTGCATCCTCGTCCCGCACGTCGCCGGGGGCGTCGCGCACGGCAGCGACGAGCTGATCAACGACAACCTGGCCCGGCTGGGGTCAGGCGAACCGCTGCGCAACGTCGTCCCCCGGTAAGCTCGCACCCATGTCCTGGGTCGAACGAGCCCGCGAGGTGGCCGACCGGCTGCACCCCGCCGGGCTGCTCTACTCCACCTACGAGCAGCGGCTGCTCGCCGAGCTGGACCGGGACCGCCTGCCCCGCCACGTCGCCGTCCTCGCCGACGGCAACCGCCGCTGGGCCCGGCTGAATGCCCCGGGCCAGCCCTACGAGGTCGGCTACCAGGCCGGCGCCGACAAGCTGAAGCAGTTCGTCGAGTGGTGCGACGAGGTCGGGCTCGGCGTGGTCACCCTCTGGGTGCTGTCCACCGAGAACCTGGCCCGCAACTCCGACGACGTGAAGCCGCTGCTGGGCGTCATCGAGCGCCTGTTCGTCGAGCTGGCCTCCACCGGCCGCTGGCGGCTGAAGCTGGTGGGCGACCCCTCCCTGCTGCCCGAGGACATGACCGACGCGCTGCGGGCCGCCGAGTTCGACACGGCGTCCCTCGACGGGCTGAAGGTCAACGTGGCCATCGCCTACGGCGGCCGCCACGAGCTGCGCGACGCCGTCCGCAAGCTGCTGGCCGAGGAGGCCTCGCACGGCGCATCGCTCGCCGACGTGGCCGAGCGCCTCGAGATCGACGACATCGCCGAGCACCTCTACACCGCCGGCGACCCCGACCCCGACCTGATCATCCGTACCTCGGGCGAGCAGCGGCTGTCGGGCTTCCTGATGTGGCAGTCGGCGCACAGCGAGTTTTACTTCTGCGAGGCGCTGTGGCCCGACTTCCGCCGCGTCGACTTCCTGCGCGCGCTGCGGTCCTACGCGACGCGCGAGCGCCGCTACGGCCGCTGACCCCCTTCGAGGCGGACGCCGAGGCCCCGCAGCAGGACCCGGATGTGTGCTTGCAGGCTGGCCGCCGTGTCGGGCGCACCGCGTCCAACCACCGCGCGGAGCACCTCGCTGCTCAGCGTCGAGAACACCCAGCGGGCTGCTTCGGGCAGGTCGAGGCCCGGGGGCAGGTCGCCGACGGCGACGTGGGGCCGGAGGAGGTCGGCGATGGTGTGGACGAGGTCGTCGAACAGGGTCAGGGCCTCGGTGCGGTGCGGCCCGGCCGTGCCGAACATCACCTCCCGCAGGTAGGGGCCCACGGTGTCGGGCTCGGCGTCTGCGAGCGCAGCCAGCGGGCCGACGAGGTCGAGGATCGCCGCCACGACCTCGGCTGGCCGGCGCGCCTCCGCGGCTTGGCGCCCCGCGTCCAGGAGCGGGGCCAGGCGCTCGTTCGTGACCATCAGCAACAGCTCGACCTTGGTGGGGGCGTAGCGGAACAGGGTGCCGTCGGCGACGTCCGCGTCGGCGGCGACCTGCTGGGTGGTGGTGGCGGCGAAACCGTGCTGGGCGAACAGCCGGGAGGCGGCCGACACGATGCGGTCGCGCTTCTCCGCCTTGTTGCGCTCGCGGCGTCCGAGGGTCTGCATGGCTCCACGCTACCCATTTTGTGAACAGACTCATAAATGAGTACGCTCACTAATGTGATGGAGGACACACCCCGCCCGATCGTGCTCGCCCGGGCGCTGCGCCTGACGGCCGGCCGCACCACCGTCTTCGCCGGCCTGGACGTCGACCTGCCCGTCTCCGGGTACGGCGCGGTCGTGGGCCCCAGCGGCGCGGGGAAGTCCACCCTGTTGCTGTCCCTCACGGGGCGCATGCGAGGCGTCACCGGAACGCTGCTGGTGTCAGGCCTCGACGCTGTCCGGCACCCCGGGCCTGTCCGGCAGGTTACGTCGGTGGCCCGGGTCGCCGACCTGATCGGCCCGGAGCCGACCCTGACCGTCGCGGAGTGCATCACCGAACGCAGCCTCCTGGACGCCGGGGCACCCCGTCAGCGCCACGCCGCTTTCGCGTCGGCCGCCAAACTGTTGGGCCTCGACGTCGACCCGGACGCCCTGTACGGCGACCTGCCCCCGGTCGACCAGACGCGGGCCGCCGTGGCGCTGGCCTGCGTCCGGCCGGCCGGTCTCGTCGTCCTGGACGACCTCGACCATGACGCCACCCTCGATGAGCAGGCCGCCCTCTGGCGCGGGATCGCCGCGCTGGCGGCGTCCGGCACGAGCGTCATCGCGGCCACCACCGAGCGCGCCGCCGTCCCGGCAGGCGCGACCATCATCGACCTCAGCTGAGGAGCCCCGTGTTCGACTCCGCCCGCAACCCCCTCACCCTGGCGCGCTACGAGCTCAAGCGGCTGCGTGGGCCGCTGCCCCGCCTCGCCATCGTGTTCATCCTGCTGATCCCGCTGCTCTACGGCTGCATCTACCTCTCGGGCAACTGGGATCCGTACGGCCGGCTCAACCACGTGCCCGTCGCGGTGGTCAACGAGGACATCCCCACCACCGTGGGCGACAGGCGCGTCGCCGCGGGCGAGGACTTCGTCACCAGCCTGCACCGGGCCGGCACCTTCGACTTCCGCGACACCGACGCCCGGGACGCCGAGGAGGGCCTCTCCCGGGGCCGGTACTACCTCGTCATCACCGTTCCTGAGTCCTTCTCGGCCGATCTGGTCAGCGGCCAGGGCGCCGATCCGCGCCGGGCCGCGATCATGCTGCGCCGCAACGACGCCAACGGCTTCGTGATCGGCACGATCACCAACAGCGCCCAGAACAGCATCGCGCGGGCCATCGACGAGACGGCCGTGCGCAGCTACTTCGAGGCCGTCTTCGCCAACCTCGCCACGATCCGGGAGGGCATGGCCAGCGCGTCCGACGGTGCCGCGCAACTCGAGGCCGGGCTCACCCAGGCGCGTGAGGGCAGCAGCCGGCTCCGCGACGGCGCCAGCCAGGCGGCGACGGGCGCCGACGAGCTCGCGACCGGGGCGTCCCGCCTCGCCACCGGGGCCCGTACCGCGGAGGGCAGCGCGGACGACCTGGCCGCCGGTCTGGAGCGCCTCGACGACGGCGCGGGACGCCTCGCCTCCGGGTCGGCCCAGGTCGCCGCAGGCACCCAGCAGCTCGCGGACGCCGTCGACCCCGTCCTCGCGCTGGCCGCGGTCAAGCTGCCGGACGCCCAGGCGCGGCTCACCGAGGCCGATGCGGCGCTCCTCCCCGAGCTGGACGCCCTCGCCGCGGCCCATCCGGAGCTCGCCGACGACCCGGCGTTCCAGCGGTTGCGCGGACGCGTCGGTGACTTCTCTGAGGCGGTGGCGGACGTCGGCCAGCGCATTGGCGACCTCGGGGCGAAGGCACGCACGGCTCAGGACAAGGTGGACGCCCTCAACGACGGCGCCCAGCAGGTCGCTGCCGGGGCGGCCGACCTGCACCGCGGCAGCACCGCGGCCGCCGGAGGCGCACGCAAGCTCGCGCAGGGCCTCGGCGACCTGCGCACCGGCGTCGACCAGCTCACGGGCGGGGCGTCCACCCTGGCCACCGGGCTGCACGCGCTCGCCGAAGGCGCAGCGTCCCTGGACGACGGGCTCGGGAGGCTGGCGTCCGGCGCGCACGAGCTGTCGGCCGGGCTGGCGGACGGCGTGGCCCGCCTGCCGGTGCTGACCGCCGACGAGCAGGCCGATGCCGCCCAGGTGCTCGCCGCGCCCGTCGACGTCACGATGACCGTCGACAACCCGGCGCATGTCTACGGCCGCGGTCTGGCTCCGCTGTTCTTCTCCATCGCATTGTGGGTGCTGGGCATCTCGGCGTTCATGGTGGTCCGGCCGACGACCGGCCGCGTCATCGCGGGCCGCGCCAGCGACCTGCGGACCGCCTTCACGGCCTGGCTGCCGATCGGCGGCCTGAGCGTCGTGGCAGGCTGGCTGATGCTGGCCGCGTCGTGGCTCGGCCTGGGGCTCGACCCCGTCCACCCTGTGTGGATGGTGGTCGCGGTCGCGGCCGTCGCGCTGGCGTTCTCGGCCGTGGCCCACCTGCTGCGGACCGCGCTCGGCTTCGTGGCCACGGCGGCCCTCCTGGTGGTGCTCATCATCCAGCTCACGTCGACCGGGGGGACTTATCCGCCCGAGCTGTTGCCGCCGTTCTTCGCGTGGATCGGCCACCTCATGCCGATGACCTACACCATCGACGCGTTCCGGATCGCCATCTCCGGCGGACCGCTCGACCGGTTGGTGGCCGACCTGGCCCTCATGGGCGTGTTGTTCGCCTCAAGTCTCGGCCTGCTCGTGGCCGTGATCCACCGCCGCCGCCGCTTCCGTCCGAGCGACCTACGGCCCGGGCTCGGCTGACGTCGACGACGCCTCGGCGGCGAGGTCGGCCAACAGCAGTTCGCCCACGACGTCCTTGATGTCGTCTGCGATCGGGAGGCTCGCCAGCCCCGCCACGCGGGCCACCCGGCCGGGGTTGGCCTCGAGGAACCCCCACAGCGCGTGCTTGTCGATGTAGCTGACCTGCAGGTCGTTGACGGCGGCGAACAGCCGCTCGTCCAGCCGCTGGTCGGACGCCGTGGGCAGCAGCGCGAAGTCGAAGGACGCCCCGCGGGCCGGGTCCACGACGCCCAGGTCGACGGTCAGGGTGCCCGTCGCGTGGTCGTAGGTCGTGCTCGCCTCCGAGGCTGCGCCGGTGTCGCTGGGCGCCAGCCCGGTCACCGACACCCGCCAGCGGCGCACGGCCGGCAGCACGGAGGCGTCGCCCACCACCGG
This sequence comes from Propioniciclava sp. MC1683, assembly GCF_014164675.1. Classification (NCBI taxonomy): domain Bacteria; kingdom Bacillati; phylum Actinomycetota; class Actinomycetes; order Propionibacteriales; family Propionibacteriaceae; genus Propioniciclava; species Propioniciclava sp. MC1683. The sequence goes on from NZ_JACJFX010000006.1 coordinate 105,550, forward strand.
GTCGATGGTGAACAGCCCGTCGGCCTGGTTCCACGACAGCCGCGTGCGGCAGGTGGTGGGCTCGCCGGCGTCGTCGTCCTCGTAGAGCACGAACTCGCCGTCGGCGCCGGCGAACACCCGCACGTGCAGGGCCGCGGGGTTGGCCACCGACAGGTCGTCGCCGTCCACGAGGGGCACGATCGTGCCCGAGCGGGCGAGCACGGGGTAGGTCTCCAGAGGCCGGCGGAAGGTGACGAACCGGCCGCCGGTGTAGCGCAGCCCCGAGTACCAGTCGTGCCAGGTGCCCGCGGGCAGCCACGTGGTGACCGCTGCCCGGCGCGTGCGCCGGTCGGCGGGCGTGGTCAGCGGCGCGACCAGCAGGCCCGCGCCGAACAGGAACGCCCCCGACCCGTGCAGCACCGACTCCGGGCGCGGGTCGGCGTGGTAGACCGGCCGCACGAGCGGCTCCCCGGCGCGGTGGGCGCGCTCGTTCATCGTGTGCAGCCAGGGCACGAGGCGGTGCCGTAGCCGCAGGGCGTCCGTCATCGCCTCGCGGGCCTCGGCTCCGAACTTCCACGGCTCCTTGCCCTGGAACGGGCTGGAGGTGGAGTGCAGCCGGTTGATCGGCGACCACGTGCCCAACTGGAACCAGCGGGCGACCATCTCGTCGTCCCGCTCGCCGAACATGTGACCGCCGATGTCGTGGCTCCACCAGCCGTAGCCGATGTTGGCCGCTGTCGCGGTGAACCACGGCTGGAAGTGCAGCGACTCCCACGTGGTGACCGTGTCGCCGGAGAAGCCGATGGGGTAGCGGTGCGACCCCGGTCCGGCGTACCGGCTGAACGTGATCGGACGCCGCCCGTCGCGCCCACTGTCCAGGAAGTGCAGGTGGTTGAGCAGCCACAGGGGGTCCAGGCCGGGGATCGACGAGGCGCCGCCCTGCTGCCAGTCGACCCACCAGAAGTCGACGCCCTGGGCCTCCAGCGGGTGCAGGACCTCGTCGAAGTAGGCCTCCATGAAGTCGGGGTTCGCGACGTCGAACGGGATCGGGTCGCCGGCGCCGGGGTCGAGCCCGAGCCGCTCGGCGAGGCGCGGGTAGGCGTCCTCGAACGAGCGGACTCCGTCGGCTGGGTGGAGGTTGAGCGAGACCGTGAGGCCGCGGGCGTGCAGGGCGGCCAGGAACGCCTCCGGGTCGCCGATGAGGTCGGTGTTCCAGGAGAAGCCGGTCCAGCCCGAGCCGTGCCGCTCCTCGACGGCGACCCAGTGCCAGTCCATGTCGATGACCGCGACGGAGAACGGCAGGCCCTCGTCGGCGAACCGGTCCATGAGGGCGACGTACTCGCCGGAGGTGTAGGGGTGGTAGCGCGACCACCAGTTGCCCAGCGCCCAGCGGGGCAGCAGGGGCGTGGGGCCCGTGAGCGCGTAGAGGTCGCGCAGGGCGGCCGGGGCGTCGTGGCCGTGCACGAACAGGTACAGGTCGACGTCGCCGGTGCGCGGCGTGGGCCACCCGTCGTCGTCGAGGGCGAGCGAGCCGGAGTCGTCCAGGGTCGCGAACCCGAAGGCGCTGACCAACCCCTTCTCCAGCGGGACGGCGCCGTCGGCCTCGTCGAGGGTGCGGGCCGTGCCGCCGAGGTTGCCGACGTGCCAGCCGGCCTCGCGCTCCTGCACGGTCTCGGGGTCGCCGTAGTGCCACACGCTGCGCCAGTCGCGGACGCCGGGCTGGCGGACCTGCAGGCCGCCGGGGGAGAAGCGCCGGCCGTCCCAGGACAGCTGCAGGCCCCGCGTGGACAGCTGGAGCGCGTCGCCGTCGTGGGACACCTCGTACGGCACCGCGGGGAGGTCGCGGTTCCACACCACCTGGGTCGCCCGGTCCTCGAACTGGCCGTCATCGGACCACTCCAGCCGCAGCAGCCGTTCGGTGAGCACCGTGATGCGCCAGGTGGGGCCGACCAGCACCTGGGCCGGGTCGGTGAAGGGCGTGGTGGTCGGGCGGAAGCGCTCGGGCAGGGCCATGGCCCCACGGTAGCCGTCGTTCTTTGGTACGACGTCTCTTGGCCGGAGCGCCTCGACTTTCGACGGAACCTGCCCCGCGCCCGTTCCGCGCCGGGCGCCGCTGTCCCTAACCTGAGCTCGTCCCTACCCCCCCAACAACAGGAGACACCATGAAGGGAAGCACCATCCGCACAGGAGCGGCCATCGCCGCCGCGACCGCCATCCTCGCCGGCGGCGCGGCCGCCGGCGCCCAAGCAGCCACCGCCACCGTGGGTGGCGGCACGTGGAGCTACGGCTCCTACCTGCAGATCTGGCCGCCGAAGACCTGCTACTCCGACTACAAGCACAACTCGGCCTACCACTCCTCGACGGCCATGATCTCCCGCGCGTACGACACCGACTACGCGAATGCCGGGTACTGGTCGCGCGCCTCCTCGTGGGCAGGTGCCGCGTACACCTGCTACACGTACTGGAACAAGCCCTGATCCCGTCCGCGACCGCCCCCCGCTGCCCGGCACCCCCGTCGTGCCGGGCAGCGGGTCGCCCGGCGAGGGAGGATGACGTGGACGGAAGCAGCCGATGAGGGCGGCGCTCGCCCTCCTGTTGGTGTTCGTTTTCTGCGGTGTGCCGCTGTCGCAGGTGGCCGACGCGGTTCCCGCGCGGGTCCAGCGCGACATCGCCGCCGCACGGGCGCTCGGGGCCGCGTTCGAGTGGCCCTCCGACGAGCGGGCCGCCGATCCGACGTTCGCCGTGGAGGTGCTCGCCGAGGCTGCTCAAGCGGTCGGGGCGTCCGTGCTGCGCACGTCCGTGTCCACCGGCACCGACGGCCGCTCGCGCATCACGCACTATGTGCTGAGCACGGGCGGGACGTCCCTGTACCGGACCCTGCCGCTGGTGGAGGGCCGCTGGCCGACCGACGCGGAGAGCAGGCACCTCGGCGTCGTCGTCTCCACCGAGGACACCACCTCGGCTCGCATCGGACGGCTGCAGGTGCTGGCCGATGGGTACGCGCTGACGGTCGCACCGATGGCACAGGCGTACGAGTCGCTGCCGGTCGCCGGCACCTACGTCCTGGAGGGGGCCGATCGGGCCACCCTCGACGGGTTCCTCGCACGGGTCGGGGAGAGGCTCGCGTCCCGGGGGGCACCCCCGGCCGTGCCGACCGAGCGGGCGTCGTCGGGTGCCGCCGATGGGTCGGGGTCGTTGCTCCGCTTCCTGCCCGTGCCCCTGCTCCTCATCGCCGTGGTCGTGTCGGCCGCCGTCCTGCTCAGGGCGGGCAAGCGCATCGGCGTCCTGCGCCTGCTCGGATTCTCCGGTGCTCGGGTGTGGTTCCGCGTGGTCGGTGCCGTCCAGGCCGTCGCGACCCTCGTCGGGGTCGTTGCGGCCGCCGCCCTGATCGGCCTCACCCCCGGGGTCGACGCGGAGTTCGTCCGTGCCGTCGTCCAGGCCCTGCTCGTCACGGTCGCCGTCAGCCTGACCACCAGTCTCGCCGTGGGTGCGGTGGTCATCGACCGCGTCCGCATCACCGACCTCGTCAAGGGAGGACTCTCGTGACCACCTTCGCCCCGCCGCGCCCCGCGGCCGTCCGCCCCCCGCGCCAGCGACGCGGGCTCGCCCTGCTGTCCGTCCTGGCCAAGGGCCTGTGTGGGGCGGTTCTCGCACTCCTGCTGGTGGTGGCCTGGCACCAACTCGAGGAGGGGCGCGCCCGGGAGGCTCGGGCCGCTCGGTGGGCCGATGCCACCACCTACGCCGTGTTCTACCCGCAGCAGGTCGGCCTCGACGAGCAGGAGGTCTCGGGCGGCGGCCACGCCACGAAGATCGCTGAGGCGCGCGACCTGTACCCCGTTCTGGACGAGGCCGGTGCGCTCTTCGTCGACGCGCAGAACCACGAGCCGGGCATCCCGGACGACCCGCCGGTACCCGTGTGGCCCATGCGGGTGAACGACAACTACCTGGAGCGGTACCCGATCCTCGACGTGGCCGGGCAACCGGTCCGGGTCGGGGACGACGAGGCCGACTGGGTCGTCCTGGTCCCGGAGACCCATCGGGGGGACGAGGCGTCCATCACGGAGTTCTTCACCCGGTCGCGCGTGGGTGGCCCCGACTTCCAGGGGGCCGTCCAGGGCCAGGAGATGATGCTGCGCGAGCCCGTTCCCGACGGACTGCGCGCCCAGTCCGTCCGCATCGTCTGGACCCGGGCGGGTCAGGACGTCTTCACGTTCAACAGCCAGGTCAACGCGGACGGTGGCAACACGGTGCGGGACCCGATCATCGAGGTGCTCACGCCGGCCAACAGCTTGACCATCGACCGGATGAACGCCATCCGCGGCCACCTCAACTCGCCCCTGAAGGTGCGTGTCGACGGCGATCCTGCAGGCACGCTGGCCCGACTCCAGCCACTCCTGCGGCAGTTGCACCTCGATGACAACCTGCAGAACCTCGTGACGGGCAACGAGGCCATGCTCATGGAACTGGACGAGTTGCGGCGCATGACGACGACCACGCTGCTCGCTGCCGCGGCGGCCCTCGGTGTGATGCTGGCCTTCAGCGCGGCCCTCGTCCTTGTGCTGGGGGACGCACTGCGCCAGCGCATCACCGTGCGACGGCTGCACGGGTTCTCCTTCGTCCGCACGTATCGCGAACTCCTCGCGGCCATGGCGGCGACGTGGCTCGGCCAACTCGCCCTGGCGGGCCTGCTGATGGGAGCGGCCCTGGCCCTGCCCCGCGCCACCTTCGCCCCACCTCCCCCTCCCCTCCTCGAGGAGCTCGGACGCCTGGTGGCCATCATGGGAATTGTCGCAGCCGTGGAGGTCGCCTTCGTGGCGGCCGTGGTCATCCTCAACGAACGACGCAACACCGCCACCCGACTGAAGGAGCTCCAGGCATGACCGTCCACTGTGAACTGCGCGGGGTGTCGAAGTCGTTCGGCGCCAAGGAGGTCCTGCGGGACCTTGACCTGGCCGTGGCGGCAGGGGAGATGGTGGCCATCACCGGGCCCAGTGGGTCCGGCAAGACCACCATCCTCAATCTCCTGGGACTGCTCGAGGCCCCGGACGCCGGCGAGGTGCGCCTGCTGGGGGCACCGGCACCCCAGCCGCGGAGCCGGGGGGCGCAGCAGTACCTGCGCCACCACCTCGGCTACCTGTTCCAGAACTTCGCCCTGGTCGATGCCGACACGGTGCAGCAGAATCTCGACCTGGCGCTGACCTACGCCCCGCGCGCGGGGGACCGATCCGCGCAGGTGGACGCCGCCCTGCGCTTCGTGGGGCTGAACGGGGCCCAGGGACGCCGCGTGGCCACCCTGTCAGGAGGGGAGCAGCAGCGCGTGGCGATCGCCCGCCTGCTGCTCAAGCCGTGCGAGATCGTCCTGGCCGACGAGCCGACGGGTTCCCTGGACGCCGACAACCGTGACATCGTGCTCACCCTGCTGCGGGACATGAACAGGGCGGGCAAGACGATCGTGGTGGTCACCCACGACCCCGTCGTCGTCGCCGCGTGTGACCGGGCCGTGACCCTGTCGGCGCCCGCCACGCTCGCCGGGGTCTGATCGGCAGGCGTCAGCCGAGCGGGTGGACCTCCACGACGTGCAGGACGCCGCGAGCCACCCGGAACCGCACGTTCAGCCCGGCGAACTCCACCCCGTGGACGCGCTCGGGGTCACGCCCGACCGCCGGGCGGGGGTCCTGGGCCAGCACGCCGACCAGCGCGGCGAGCTTGTCGGCCGGCACCAGCACGGCCAGGGTGTCCGGCAGGTCGACCTCCACGCCGTAGTCGGCGTTGGTCGCCGTGAAGCCCAGCGTCGCGTCGGCGTGCACGTCGGCGGCGACGTAGGGCTTGATGTCGTAGATCGGCGTGCCGTCCATGAGGTCGGCGCCACCGACCAGCAGCTCGGGCGCACCCGCGGCGTCCGACTCGACCGCCAGCAACCGCACCGACGACAGGCCCAGCCCGTTCGGGCGGAACGGCGAGCGCGACGCGAACACGCCCACGCGGACGTCCCCGCCCAGCCGCGGCGGCCGGAGGACCGGCGACCAGCCGTCGCGCTCCACGCCCGAGAACCCCCACACCAGCCACAGGTGGGAGAAGCCGTCGATGCCGCGGACGGCGTCCGGGGTGCGGAACTCCGGCACGAACACGATCCGGGCGACGAGCTCGGGCACCAGCCCCGCCTGCCGCGGGATGCCGAACTTCGCGGGGAAGTCCGTGCGCGCGTGCGCGACGGGGCGGATCTCGGTCATGGGAGGCATTCTGCCAAGCCAGCCTGGTGCCGCCACCAGGAAACGCCCGACCGCGGGGGCCGGGGTGAACATTGCCTGAACTCTCGCGTGTCAGCGCCGATCCGCGCGGCGTCCGACCTAGATTCGGGCTCAGGACACCTCCGCAGGTGCCCTCGAGAGGACTCCAATGAGACTTCTTCCCCTTTCACGGGACGCCCTCGGCTGAACCACCACGGACAGGCCGGGTGAGCTTCATTCGGCCCTGACGCAAAGGACCGACGTGACCGACCTCGCCACCGACGCCCAGACCGGCACCCCGAGCAGCACCGCGACGAGCACGCCCACCCAGCTCCGGACCTACGTCATCGACACCTCGGTGCTCTTGTCCGACCCGAACGCCCTGTTGTTCTTCGCCGAACACGAGGTCGTCGTGCCGCTGGTGGTCGTCACCGAGCTGGAGGGCAAGCGCCACCACCCCGAGCTGGGCTTCTTCGCCCGCAAGGCGCTCCGGTTCCTGGACGACCTGCGCGTCACCTACGGGCGCCTCGACGCCCCGGTCCGCGTCAACGACGCCGGCGGGGTCGTGCACGTCGAGCTCAACCACACCGACGTCGAGCGCCTCCCGGCCGGGTTCCGGCTCGGCGACAACGACTCGCGCATCCTCGCCGTCGCGGTGAACTTCGCCCACGAGGGCCGCGACGTCGTGCTCGTCACCAAGGACCTGCCGCTGCGCGTCAAGGCCGCCGCCGTCGGGTTGGCCGCCGAGGAGTACCGCCACGAGCTGCCCCGGGAGTCGGGTTGGACCGGCATGGCGTCCCTGGAGCTCGCCCCCGAGCAGCTCGACGAGCTGTACGACCACGGCAGCACCGCCCCCGCCGAGGCGGCCGACCTGCCCGTCCACACCGGCGTCATCGTGCGCGGCGGCGGCTCGACCGCCCTGGCCCGCGTGCACCCCGACCACACGCTGCGCCTGATCAAGACCGACCGCGACGCCTTCGGCCTGCACGGCCGCTCCGCCGAGCAGCGCGTCGCCCTGGACCTGCTGCTCGACGAGTCGGTCGGCATCGTCTCCCTCGGCGGCAAGGCCGGCACCGGCAAGTCGGCCCTCGCGCTGGCGTCCGGTCTGGAGGCCGTCATGGAGCGGCGGCAGCACGACCGCGTCATCGTGTTCCGGCCGCTGTACGCCGTGGGCGGCCAGGAGCTCGGCTTCCTGCCCGGCACCGAGCACGAGAAGATGTCGCCCTGGGGCCAGGCGGTTTACGACACGCTCGGCTCGGTCGTCCACAAGAACGTGATGGACGAGATCGTGGCGCGGGACGTCATCGAGGTGCTGCCGTTGACCCACATCCGTGGCCGGTCGCTGCACAACGCGTTCGTGATCGTCGACGAGGCACAGTCCCTGGAGCGCAACGTGCTGCTCACCGTGCTCAGCCGCATCGGTCAGAACAGCCGGGTCGTGCTCACCCACGACGTGGCCCAGCGCGACAACCTGAGGGTCGGGCGCCACGACGGCGTGGCCGCGGTGGTGGAGAAGCTCAAGGGCAACCCGCTGTTCGGGCACGTGACGCTGACCCGCTCCGAGCGCTCGCCGATCGCCGCGCTGGTCACGGACATGTTGGAGGACATCTCGTTCTGACGTGGCAGGATTCCCCGCATGGCCACGACCAAGAAGAGGAACTCGTCCGTCGTCCACATGTTGGTGGCCATGCTGGTGCTGTTCGTGCCCGTCGTGCTGGTGACCCAGCTGTTCACCCGCAACCCCGAGCCGCCGATCACCCCGATCGACTGGCAGCCGGTGGCCCAGCGGGCCGCGGCCGAGGCGTCCTACGAGGTGCTGGCACCGACGAACCTGCCCGAGGGCTGGGTGGCGACCCGCGCCCGGTTCACGCCCGGCGGCCAGTCCACGACCGGTGGCGGCGACCCGGCGCCCGGTGACACCTTCCAGCTCGGCTTCCTCAGCCCCGAGCAGCGCTACTTCGCGCTCGACCAGCGCGACGTCGCGCCCGAGGCGTTCGTGACCGCGGTGACCCGCACCGGACGCCCCGACGGCGAGGGGGCCGCGGGCGGACGCACCTGGGCGCGCTACGTCTCCGAGGACGGACGGACGCGCTCACTGGTCGCGCGGGACGGGGACGCCGCGACGATCGTGTCCGGCGACCTGCCCTACGAGGCGCTCGAGGCCTTCGCGTCGACCCTGGCGCCCGTCGGCTGAGGGATCAGTCGCGCACCGAGATGTGCACGTGGTCGAGGTGGTTCGCCGTGGCGCCGCCCCGGTCCTCCATCCAGCGCCAGCCGCGCTCGGGGTAGGAGGCGTTCCAGATCTGCTGGCGCCAGATGATGTAGGTGATCTTGTACTCCGCGGCGTTGGCGGCGAAGTCGCGGGCGATCGTCCAGCCGTAGTCGATGCTCGACTGCTGCGACCAGTTCGACACCATCACGTCGACGGCGCGGCCGTTCGGGTGGTCGGAGGAGTAGCTGCTCGAGGCCCGGTAGCCGCCGATGGTGCGGATCAGCGGGTAGGTGTCGAGCACGTGCTGGACGACCTTCTTGGCGTTCGCGTTGAGCGGGTCGTACCCGGGCAGCGAGACCGACGAGGTCAGCGGCGTGGCCGGTGCGGTCGAGGCGGTGTAGGCCTTGAAGACCCAGCGCGCGGCACCGTTGTGGATGACCTGCAGGCGGTCGCCGACCACCGTGCCGGTCGTCGCGAGCTCGTTGCCGCGGTAGACGGTCGCCACCACCGTGCTGGACGGGTCGGAGGTGGCCCGCACGTAGAGGGATCCCACGTTGACGTAGACCGTGCCGGTCGCCGTGGGGGCAGGGGCCGGGGCGGGCGCGGTGGTCGTGACCGCCGTGGTGTACCGGGTCGCGATCCAGCGGGTCTCGCCGCCGTGGATGATCTCGGTGTAGTCGGCGGTCTTCTGGCCGGTCGTGTCGACGACCGAGTTGCCGGGCAGGACGCCGGTGTAGCCGTACGCCGTGCTGCCGCCGGTGCGCAGGTAGAGGTTGGCGGTGGTCCGGAGCTGGCCGGCGGCGACGGCCTTGGTGACGGTGCCGGTGGTCAGGTAGTTGGTGGAGATCCAGCGGGCCTGCCCGCCGTGGATGACCTGGGTCCACCCGCCCGACGTCTTCCCCGTCGTCGGGAGGGTGGAGCCCTTGGTGGCCACGGCCACGGCCGTGTGGCTGGTGCCCGGCCCGGTGCGCACGTTCACGTTGGCGGTGGTCGTCGCCTCGCCGGTCGCCGTGGGCACCGGGTCGGTGGGAGCCGGCTGTGAGGGCTGGGTGGGGGCGGACTCGCTCGCCTTGAGGTAGTTCTGGTAGACCCAGCCGGTCTGCCCCTTGTCGGTGGTGACCTGGTACCAGCCGCCGCTGACCTGACCGGACGCGGTGACGGCCTGCGAGGGGGCGAGCACGGTCACCACGGGGTTCGAGGTCGAGGGGCCGGAGCGCATGTTGACCCACGTCGTGGCGGTCATCGCCTGCGACGCGTCGGCCACCGACGCGATGACCAGGCTGCCCGCACCGAGCACCGTCAGGGCCATGCAGCCGCCCACCAGGGCGCTCGTCAACCTGCCAGCTCGCCTCACCGGATTCCCCCTCGTCACTGTGTTGCCTGAGCCAGTACAAGCTGACGAGGGTGCTCGCGGCAAGGGGATTCGCCGTCAGCCCTGAGAGCGGGACCCGCCGACACGCCGGGCGCGGGGGGAGAACCACATGGTTGTCATTTCAAGCGAACCGCGTCACGTTTCCCCTAGTCGGAAGGGGGTTCGGGGTGGCGGGGTGGGCGTGCCGGGCTGAGCCCTCCCCGGGGGCGGGGCCTCCCCAAGAGGACCCTGAGAGATCTCAAGGTCAGGTTGAGGGTGCCGGGGTGACCCACGAGTCGTCGAGGTCGGCCACCCAGGCAGCGCACGTCCCGCGCCGGTCGGCCGGCCACCAGCCGGAGCGGAGGTCGGCGTCCGGGACGACGGTCGAGCCGCACAGGGTGGCCGCGCGTGCGAGCAGGTCGGGGTCGGCCAGCTCGACGGGGACGGTGGTGACCCGGCCGGTGACGTGGTTGGCGCGCAGGGTCCCGAGCAGGGCCGGGCCGAAGCCGGGCGCCACGAGCACGAGCGCGCGGCGGTGGGTGTGGGCGGCGTCCAGCAGGTGGAGCACGAGCCGCTCGTCGTCGAGGTCGGTGTCCGTCACCACCACGTAGGGGTCGACGACGGCCGCGACGCCGCGCTGCGGGTGGGTCAGGAAGGCGCGGTCGGCCAGGCCCGCCGGGAAGGTCGGCTCCGGCCCTCGCGAGGCCAGCAGCTCGCCGAGCCGGTCCTCGGGGATGCCCGGTGGGGGAGCGGCGGCGGCCAGGTCCTCCTCGGTGGTGAACCCCTCGGACGCCGCGCGCTGGCGTCGGCGGTCCCACCACCAACCGCCCAGGATGATCGCCGCGCCCACGACGAGCAGGACAGGGATGCCCCACCACGGAGGGTTCATGCGGCCACTCTAGGCCGCCGGTAGAGTGGGCCGGCGGGGCCTATAGCTCAATTGGCAGAGCAGCGGACTTTTAATCCGCGGGTTCAGGGTTCGATCCCCTGTGGGCCCACCGCGGGGCCCCGGTCTGCTTGCATGGCCCCATGCGACGTCTCCTCAAGGTGCTGCTCGTCGTCCTGGTCGGCCTGCTCGGCTACGGGGTTGGGCTGGCCCAGCCCCATGTGCTCCGCCCGCCGCTGGTGCCGGGGCAGGACGCGGCGGGCGACCCCGCCGGCGCCCGGGCCGTGGTGTCGCTCGACGACGTGGGAGGCCGCGTCCTGTCGGTCCGGCCGGAGGCCGATGCCGACATCCTGTTCGTGCTCTACCCCGGCGGCCTGGTCCGGCCCCAGGCCTACGAGTGGCTGGGGCGCGCGCTGGCCGGCCGAGGGGTGCACACCGTGATCCCCGAGTTCCCCGTCGACCTCGCCGTGCTCGACGCCGGTCGGGCGCAGCGGTTGGTCGACCACTACGCCGCGGGGCGTCCGGTCGTGGTGGGGGGCCACTCGCTCGGCGGGGCGATGGCCGCCGCGTGGGCGTCCGACCACCCCGACGCCTTGGCGGGGCTCGTGCTGCTGGCCGCCTACCCGCCCGACGGCGACGACCTCACCGCGGCGGGGTTCCCGGCGGTGGTCCTGCAGGCCGAGCACGACCTCGTCGCCGACGGGGACGCCGTGCGCGGCGGGCTGGACCGCCTGCCGGCCGGCACCGACCTGGTCGTCGTCGAGGGCGCGGTGCACAGCTTCTTCGGCCGCTACGGGCCGCAGGCCGGGGACGGGATCCCGACGGTCAGCCGGGCCGAGGCCGAGGCGTCCATCGTTGCGGCCCTGACCGATTTCCTGGGCCGCGTCGCCTGATCAGCGCGCGACGGCGAGGCGGTCGGGCAGGCTGAGGCGGGCGATCGTGCGCCACGTCTGCGCGATCTGCCGGTGCAGGGGGCCGGAGGTGTACTTCAGGCCGTAGCGCTCGCAGATCTCCTTCACCTTCGGCGCCACCTGCGCGTACCGGTTGGAGGGCATGTCGGGGAACAGGTGGTGCTCGATCTGGTGGCTCAGGTTGCCGGCCATGATGTGGAACAGCCGCCCGCCGGAGAGGTTCGCCGAGCCGAGCATCTGGCGGACGTACCAGTCGCCGCGGGTCTCGCCCTCGATCGCCTCCTCGGTGAAGGACTCCACCTCGTCGGGGAAGTGCCCGCAGAAGATCACGGTGTGCGCCCAGATGTTGCGGATCGTGTTGGCCAGGAACGTGCCGGCCATCGCCTGCAGCCCCGACCGGGTGGCCAGGTGGGCCAGGCCGGGCGTGCCGGCGTAGTCCTTGCCGATCATGCGGGCGAACTTCACCCCGACGGCCTTGAGGTCGTCGACGAGCGCCTTCTTCGGCTTGCGTCCGGCCTTCACCTCGTCGATCTCGAGGTCGTAGATCGCGATCGCCCACTCGAAGAACGGGGCGATGAGCGCGTTCATGGGCACGTTGGCCAGGAAGCGGGGTTCCCACGGCTGGTCGCGGCTGACCCGCAGCACCGAGTAGCCGACGTCGCGGTCCTTGCCGACGACGTTGGTCCAGGTGTGGTGCACGTCGTTGTGGGTGTGCTTCCAGCCCTTGGCCGGGGCGACGAAGTCCCACTCCCACGTCGTGGAGTGGATGTCGGGATCGCGCATCCAGTCCCACTGGCCGTGGATCACGTTGTGGCCGATCTCCATGTTCTCGAGGACCTTCGACAGCGCCAGCATGCCGGTGCCGACCACGAACGCCGCCGGACGCCGCGCGCCCAGCAGCAGCGCCCGCCCGCCGACCTCCAGCATGCGCTGCATCTGGATGACGCGCTTGATGTAGGCCGCGTCGGCGGCGCCGAGGGAGTCCATGACCTCGGCCCGGATGGCGTCCAGCTCGCGGCCCAGCTCGTCGACCTGCGCGCGGGTCAGGTGGGACGCGCCGGCGGGCCGGGCGGCGGGCCGTTCGTCACGGATGGCGATGGTCATGGTCTCTCCCTGTCGTCAGGCATCGAGGTGGACGTCGCCCGCGGCGGCGGACACGCAGGTTCTGATGAGGTCGCCGGGCTCGCCGTGCACCTCGCCGGTGGTGAGGTCGCGGACGCGCCCGGCGTCCAGCTTGGTGAGGCAGGTGCGGCAGATGCCCATGCGGCAGCCGCTGGGCAGCGGGACGCCGTTGGCCTCGCCGGCCTCGAGCAGGGCGGTGGCCCCGTCGGCGGCGACCTCCTTGTCGGAGCGCGTGAAGGTGACCGTGCCGCCGGTGCCGGCGGGTGCGGCGATCCGGCTCACCTCGAACCGCTCCATCGTCAGGTGCTCGCCGGCGCCCTCGGACGCCCACAGCCGCTCGGCGTCCGCGACCAGGCCCTCGGGGCCGCAGACGTAGGCGGCGCGCTGCCTCCAGTCGGGGCACAGCTCCTCCAGGGCCGCGACGGAGGTGAGGTCGAGGCGTCCGCGCTCGCCGCTGAGCCACAGCACGTGCCGAACGTTCGGGGCGGAGGCGGCCAGGGCGTCCAGCTCGTCGACGAACAGCGCCTCGTCGCGGGTGCGTGCGGTGTGGAGGAGGACGACGTCGGCATCGGGCCGGCTGCCGGCCAGCGTGCGCAGCATCGACATGACCGGGGTGATGCCGCTGCCGCCGGTGACCATGAGCAGGGGTCGCGGGTGCTCGGGCAGCACGAACTCGCCCTGCGGCGGGTCGAGGTAGAGGATGTCGCCGCGTCGCGCCCGGCGCACGAGCGCGCCCGAGACGCGACCGATGTCGGTGACGGTGATGGCCGGGTCCTGGCCCGGGGCGGTCGACAGGGAGTACGACCGCCAGTGCCGGACGCCGTCGATCTCGACGCCCACCCGCACCCACTGGCCGGCCTGGTGCTCGCGCCAGCCGGGCGGGGGGTGGAACCGGATGGTCGCGGTGCGCGGCCCCTCGCGCACGACGTCTGTCACGCGGGCGCGCGGCTGCTTGGACGAGTAGCGCGGGTCGAACAGGGCGGTGATGTCGTCGACGTGCAGGGGGTAGGTGAGCGCGGACAGGATCTCGGCCAGGGGCCGTCGTCGGCGCATGGGATCCTCCCCCGAGAGACACCACCTACGCAGGCGTAGGTTCGGGGGCCAGTCTAGCCGTCCCCGGCCGTGGGGGTAGAACCCCTGCGGGTGACCCGGGTCGCCGTCGCGTGCGCGAACCCGGGGGATGCGGAAACATGGGGGCGGGACACAGCGCGGCCCGTCGACGCCGCGCCGGACGAGGAGGTCACGGATGGGTCAGGGTATGGAGCGGTTCATGCTGGCGGGTCACAACCTGGGGCTGGACCTGATGCGCGCGACCGAGGCTGCGGCCCTGGCCGCCGGCCGCTGGGCCGGGCGCGGCGACAAGGAGTCCGGCGACAAGGCCGCCGTGGACGCGATGCGTGCGATCCTGAACCAGGTGCGCATGGCCGGCACCATCGTCATCGGTGAGGGCGAGAAGGACGAGGCCCCCATGCTCGCCAACGGTGAGAAGGTCGGCACCGGCTGGGGCGACCGCATCGACATCGCCGTCGACCCCGTGGACGGCACCCGACTGCTGGCGTGGGGCATGCGCAACTCGATCGCGGTGCTCGCCGCGGCCGAGGGCGGCACCATGTACGACCCGCACATGTGCTTCTACATGGAGAAGCTGGTCGTCAGCCAGAACGCCGCCGACGTCATCGACCTCGACGCCCCCATCGCCGACAACATCCGCAAGGCCGCCGCGGCCGAGGGCAAGGACGTCTCCGAGTTCGTCGTCGGCGTGCTCAACCGTGAGCGCCACAACGACCTGGTCAACGAGATCCGCGCGGCCGGTGCGGCCACCCGCATGTTCACCGACGGCGACGTGGCCGCCGCCGTGGCCGCCGCGACCCCGGGCGTGAAGATCGACATGCTCGCCGGCATCGGCGGCAGCCCCGAGGGCGTCGTCACCGCGTGTGCGATGAAGTGCCTCGGCGGCCGCATCCTGGCCCGCCTGCACCCGACCACCGACGAGGAGCGCCGCCGCACCGCCGAGGCCGGCTTCGATGTCGACAAGGTCCTCGACACCAACGACCTGGTCGGCTCCGACAAGACCCTGTTCGTCGCCACGGGCATCACCGACGGCGACCTGGTCGACGGCGTCCGCTACATGCCGGGCGGCGACGCCCGCACGCACTCGGTCGTCATGCGCTCCGAGTCCGGCACCGTGCGCTGGGTCGAGGCCCACCACCGCCTCGACAAGGTCAGCGCCTGGCGCGCCGCCCACGGCGGCTGATGCTCACGCGTCGCGCAGCACTGGCCGTCCTCGGCCTGGCCCTCGTGGGGTGCACCACCCCGCAGGCCGGGCCCGCGGGCGGCCGGTCCGCGTCCGGGCAGACGCTGGACGCCGCGGGCTTCGCCGAGCTCGTGGCCACCCCGGGCGTGGTCGTGCTCGACGTGCGGACGCCGGAGGAGTTCGCGTCCGGGCACCTGCCGGGCGCGGTGAACCTCGACATCCAGGCCCCGGGCTTCACGCAGGGCCTCGAGGGGCTCGACAAGGCGGCCACCTACGCCGTCTACTGCCGCTCGGGCAACCGCTCGCAGGCCGCGCTCGACGCGATGGCGCAGGCCGGCTTCGCCGACGCCCACCACCTGGGCGGCGGCATCGGTGCGTGGCAGGCCGCCGGCGGCGAGGTCGTCCGCTAGGACTCCCTCGCCGCGTGTGCCGGACGGCCGTGAAGTGAAGAATCAAAGGTTGAACTGCGATTCGAGCGTAGATTTTGCGGCTACTCCCGGGGTATCGTCCCCGAATGGTTGACACGCTCACGAACGCCACCATCGCTCCCGACCAGGTCTTCGCCTCCTTGGGACGCCACATCCTCGTCGACGGCATGCCGCTGGTCCTCGACCTCAACCGCTCGCGCGGCACCACGCTGGTCGACGAGGCCACGGGGGACGAGTTCCTCGACATGTTCACGTTCTTCGCCTCCAACGCCCTGGGCATGAACCACCCGGGGCTGACCGAGGACGAGACCTTCCGCGCCGAACTGCTCGAGGCCGCGCTGAACAAGCCGTCCAACTCCGACATCTACACCGTCGCGATGGCCCGCTTCGTCGACACCTTCGCGCGCGTCATGGGCGCCGACCAGCTGCCCCACTACTTCTTCATCGAGGGCGGCAGCCTCGCCGTCGAGAACGCCCTCAAGACGGCCTTCGACTGGAAGTCGCGCCACAACGAGGCGCACGGCCGCAGCCCCGAGCTGGGCACGAAGATCATGCACCTGAAGGAGGCCTTCCACGGCCGCTCGGGCTACACCATGAGCCTCACCAACACCGACCCCAACAAGGTCGCCCGGTTCCCGAAGTTCGACTGGCCGCGCCTGTCCACCCCGTACTGGGCGGCCGAGCGCGACATGGACGCCGTCGAGGCGGCCACGCTCGCCGAGGCCGAGGCAGCCTTCGCCGCGAACCCGCACGACATCGCGGCGTTCATCATGGAGCCGATCCAGGGCGAGGGCGGCGACCACCGCTTCCGCCAGGGCTTCCTGGAGCAGATGAAGGCCCTGTGCCACGCGAACGACGCCCTGTTCATCTTCGACGAGGTGCAGACCGGCGGCGGCATGACCGGGACGCCGTGGGCCTGGCAGAACTACGGCGTGGCCCCCGACGTGATGAGCTTCGGCAAGAAGCTGCAGGTCTGCGGCATCGCCGCCGGCGGCCGCGTCGACGAGGTCGAGCAGAACGTGTTCAAGGTCTCCAGCCGGATCAACTCCACGTGGGGCGGCAACCTGACCGACATGGTCCGCTCGCGCCGCATCCTCGAGGTCATCGAGGCCGACGACCTCATGGGGCGCGCCCGCACCGAGGGCGCCCACCTCCTGGAGCGCCTCGAGGACGTCCAGTCCCGCCACGGCATCGTCACCAACGCCCGCGGCCTCGGCCTCATGTGCGCCATCTCCCTGCCGGACACCGCGACCCGCAACGAGGCCATCCGCCGGCTGCAGGACGACGAGAAGGTGCTCATGCTGGGCTGCGGTGAGCGCTCGCTGCGCGTCCGCCCGCCCCTGACCGTCGAGCGCGCCGCGATCGACAAGGCCGTGGACGCCATCGACCGCGTGCTCACCGCGATGGAGGGCTGACATGCACGACACCCACGCCCTGCGCGCGGCGTTCGCGCGCTCGCTCTCGGCGATGTACGGCACCGAGGTGCCCGCGTACAACACGCTCGTGGACGTCTCCACCGCCGTGAACGCCGACCACCTGGCCGCCCACCCCGACACGGCCGAGCGCCTCGGCCGCATCGACCGGGTCACGGCCGAGCGGCACGGCGCCATCCGCGTCGGCACGGCCCGTGAACTGGCGCGCGTCGCGCAGGTGTTCGCGGCGCTCGGCATGGAGCCCGTCGGCTTCTACGACCTGCGCGGGGACGCCGCCACGTCGCTCCCGATCGTGTCGACGGCGTTCCGGCCGACGACGAAGGAGGCGCTGGCGATCAACCCGTTCCGGGTGTTCTGCTCGGTGTTGGTCACCGACGACCGCCGCTACTTCGACGAGGCCCTGCAGGCCGAGCTGGACGCCTTCCTCGCCGACCGCGAACTGTTCGGCGACGACGTCGTGGCCCTGGCCGAGAAGGCCGAGCGGGACGGCGGGTTGGAGGACGCCGAGGCCGAGGAGTTCCTCCGCCTCGCCACCGCCTGCTTCGAGCTTTCCGACGAGCCTGTCGACCGGGCCTGGTACGAGCGCCTCTCCACGATCTCCGGCGTCGCGGCCGACATCGGCGGCGTCCGGGCCACGCACATCAACCACCTGACCCCGCGCGTGCTCGACATCGACGACCTCTACCGCCGCATGACCGAGCTGGGCATCGCCATGATCGACGAGATCCAGGGCCCCCCGGCGTGGGAGGGCCCGGACGTCCTGCTGCGCCAGACCTCGTTCAAGGCGCTGGCCGAACGCCGCCGCTTCCGCGAGGCCGACGGTTCGGTCGTCGACGGCACCCTGTCGGTGCGCTTCGGCGAGGTCGAGCAGCGCGGCATCGCGCTGACCCCGAAGGGGCGTGACCTGTACGACCGCCTCATCGTCGAGATCGACGAGCGCTCGGCCGGGATGTCGGCCGACGAGCGCAACCAGGTGAAGCTCGACGTGTGGCGCGCCAACTGGCCCGTCGACGAGGATGGCCTGGCCGAGGCCGGCCTGGCGTTCTTCGAGTGGGTCGACGGCGTCCGGACGCCCATCGTCTACGAGGACTTCCTGCCGCGCTCGGCGGCGGGCATCTTCGCCTCGAACCTCGCTCATGCGGGCAGCCGCGATGTCACGCTCGAGGGGTCGCACCGCGACGAGGCGTGGCTGGCCGAGGCGATGGGCCGCACCGTCCACGACCCGATGGAGTTGTACGCAGCACAGCAGCAGGCGTCGCGCGACGCCATGGAGGAGACCCGATGAAGACCACCGCCCAACTCCGCGAGCGCGCCGAGGCCGCACTGGCCGCCCTCGGCGTCGACCGGGACGCCTGGTGCGTCGACGACGGCGCCGTCCGCGCCCGCTCGCCGCTCACCGGCGAGGAGCTGTGCGGCGTCCGTACGCACACCCCGGCCGAGGTGTCGGACGCCGTGGCCGCGGCGTCCGAGGCCTTCGTCGCCTGGCGCGAGGTGCCCGCCCCCGTGCGCGGCGCGCTGGTCAAGCGCCTCGGCGAGCTGATCGGCGAGCACAAGGAGGACCTGGCCGCCCTCGTCACCATCGAGGCCGGCAAGATCCACACCGAGGCGCTGGGCGAGGTCCAGGAGATGATCGACATCTGCGACTTCGCCGTCGGCCTCTCCCGCCAGCTGTACGGGCAGACGATGCCCAGCGAGCGCGCCGGGCACCGGCTGCAGGAGACCTGGCAGCCGCTCGGCGTCGTCGGTGTGATCTCGGCGTTCAACTTCCCGGTCGCCGTCTGGTCGTGGAACACAGCGATCGCGCTCGTCTGCGGCGACCCGGTGGTGTGGAAGCCGTCCGAGCTCACCCCGCTGTGCGCCCTGGGCTGCGACGCCCTGCTGCGCCGCGCGATGGCCGAGGTCGGCGCCCCCGAGGGCCTGCACGCGGTCGTCATGGGCGACCGGGCCATCGGCGAGGCGCTCGTCGACGACCCCCGCGTCGCGCTGGTGTCCGCGACCGGCTCGACCCGGATGGGCCGCGAGGTCGGGCCCCGCGTGGCCGCGCGCTTCGGCCGCTCGCTGCTCGAGCTCGGTGGCAACAACGCCGTGATCGTCACCCCGAGCGCCAACCTCGACCAGGCCGTCAGCTCGATCGTGTTCGGCGCGGCCGGCACGGCGGGGCAGCGGTGCACCTCGACCCGGCGCCTGCTGGTGCACGAGTCCGTCGCCGACGAGGTCGTCGCGCGCGTGGCCCGGGCCTTCGAGTCGCTGCAGGCCGGCGACCCGTTCGCCGACGGCGTCCTGCTCGGCCCGCTGGTCAACGAGGCGGCCTACGACGCCATGCAGGCCTCGCTGGAGAAGGCGAAGGCCCAGGGCGGCGAGGTGGTCTCCGGCGGCGAGCGCGCCGACGTGGACGCCGAGGGCTTCTGGGTGCGCCCCGCCCTGGTGCGGATGCCCGCCCAGGAGGGCGTGGTGCTCACCGAGACCTTCGCGCCGATCCTGTACGTGCTCACCTGGTCGGACTTCGACGAGGCCATCGCGCTGCACAACGCGGTCCCGCAGGGGCTCTCCAGCGGCCTGTTCAGCAACGACGTGCTGGAGGCCGAGCGCTACCTCGGGGCGTCCGGCGCCGACACCGGCATCGCCAACGTCAACGCCGGCACCTCGGGCGCCGAGATCGGTGGCGCGTTCGGCGGCGAGAAGGAGACCGGCGGCGGCCGCGAGTCCGGCTCGGACGCGTGGCGCGCCTACATGCGACGGGCCACGAACACGATCAACTACTCGGGCTCGGTCCAGCTCGCCCAGGGCGTTGACTTCGGCTGACGTCTGATGTCTCCCGGATTTCGGGGTAGGGTGCCCCGGATGGGGGAGGGACGAGTCGTGCGAGCCCGCTGGGCAGCCGGCGCCGCCGTGCTCGCGCTGGCCGGCTGCGTCGGCCCCGCCGCGCTCTCGCTGACCCCGCCCGCCGTGGCGCCGACGGCGTCGGACTCCGTCGTCACGCCGGAGGCGCCCGCCGCGAGCCCCGTGGCCGTGGAGGCGGCCTCGGTCGACGCGGCCCAGGTCCGGGCCGCGCAGGCCGAGGCGGAACGGGCCAGGGCGCGGGCCGCAGAGGCGTCCGCGTCCGCGGCTGCCGTGGCGTCGAGCACCCCCGCACCCCCGGCCGAGGTGGACTGGCGCGCCGGCGAGGGCGTCGCGGGCGTCGACGTCTCCCGCTACCAGCCGCGGGTGGACTGGCCGGGCCTGCTGGCGTCCGGGCACCTCTTCACGTACGTGAAGGCCACGGAGGGCACCCAGCACGTGAGCCCCACCCACGACGACCAGCGCGCGGGGGCCCGCGGCGCGGGCCTGGTGCAGGGCGCCTACCACTACGCGCGGCCGGGGCAGTCGTCCGGGACGCTGCAGGCGCGCTTCTTCCACGCCAACGGCGGGGCCTGGCTGCCCGACGGGCGCACGCTCCCGGGGGCGCTCGACCTCGAGTTCGCCGAGGAGGGCGACCGCTGCCACGGGCTGGACCGCGAGCAGATGGTCGCCTGGGTCCGGGAGTTCTCCGACGAGTACCGCCGCCTGTCCGGCCGGAACCCGGTGATCTACACCAAGACCGAGGTGTGGGCCGAGTGCACCGGCGGCGACACCACGTTCGGCTCGCGCCCGCTGTGGCTGTTCGACCACGCGCAGGTCCCGGGCGAGCTGCC
Organism: Propioniciclava sp. MC1683; assembly: GCF_014164675.1. NCBI lineage: Bacteria > Bacillati > Actinomycetota > Actinomycetes > Propionibacteriales > Propionibacteriaceae > Propioniciclava > Propioniciclava sp. MC1683. The sequence continues at coordinate 126,024 of NZ_JACJFX010000006.1, forward strand.
CGCAGGCTGGGAACGCCCGACGCTGTGGCAGCGCGCGGTGGAGAACCACCTCGACCGCAACGTGTTCTTCGGGTCCGCCGAGCAACTGCAGGCGTGGGCCGCACGCCCGGTGGGGTAACCTGACCTCGAACACACACGTGCTCCGGGGTCGGTGAAAATCCGAACCGGCGGTTACAGTCCGCGACCCAGTGGCCCACCAGGGCCCCTGGCTGACCCGGTGGAATTCCGGGACCGACGGTCAAAGTCCGGATGGGAGGCGCACGCGACGTGTCCGCGCACGCGCATCCGCGTGCGACCGGGCCCGTCGAGATCCTCCCACCCTGCCCCGGCGCAGAGCGAGAGGGGAGGGTCCGGTGTCGTCCAGCACACCACGCGAGCCGCGACGCCCGCGCCCCACCGGCCTGCTCGCCGCCGCCCCGTGGCTGTTCGGCCTCGGCCTCCTGGCCGCGTGGGCCCTCGTCGTGGTCGTCGCCGCCCCGCCGCCGTACATGCTGCCGTCCCCGCTGGCGGTCGCCGACCGGCTCGTCGCCGCCCTCGGGGCCGCGGCCTTCTGGCCGGCCGTGCGGGCGACCTTCACCGAGGCCGTCGGCGGCAGCCTGCTGGGCGCGGCGGTGGCGCTGCCCCTGGCGATCGCGATCCACCGCAGCCGCCTGCTGCACGCCGCCGTCACCCCCTTCCTGGGGGCGACGCAGGCCATCCCGGCCATCGCGCTGGCCCCGCTGCTGGCCATCTGGGTCGGCTACGGGCTGGGCCCCATCATCCTGCTGTGCGCGCTGATGGTCTTCTTCCCGATCCTCGTCTCGTCGGTCGTCGGGCTGCGCCACGTGGACCCCCAGGTCGTCGACGCCGCCCGCATGGACGGCGCGGGCAGCGTCGCGCTCCTGCGCCACATCGAACTGCCGCTGGCCCTGCCGAACGTGCTGGCCGGCCTCCGCAACGGCTTCACCCTGTCGGTCACCGGCGCCGTCGTCGGCGAGATGGTCATGGGTGGGTCCGGGCTCGGCCAGCTGCTCACCGTCCAGCGCGACTCGGTCGACACCGCCGGGATGTTCGCCACCATCGTCGTGCTCTGCGCCATGGCCTCCGGCCTGTACGGCCTCATCCACCTCATCGAACGCCGCAGCCGCACCCTCGCGTCGCTGCTGCGCACGGACCGACCCTGAAGGAAGGAATCCCATGCACCGCACCGTCCGCGTCGCCCTCGCCCTCGTGGCCGCCGTCGCCCTGGTCCTGACCGGGTGCGCCCGCACCCCCGTCGGCACCGACACGGGGCCCGCGAAGGCCACCGTCGGCCTCACCTACATCCCCGACATCCAATTCGCCCCCTTCTACGTCGCCGCCGAGGAGGGCCTGTTCACCGAGCAGGGTCTCGACGCGACCCTGCGCCACCACGGCGCGCAGGAGGGCCTGTTCACCGCGCTCGTCGCGGGCCAGGAGGACTACGTCGTCGCGGGTGGGGACGAGATGGTGCAGGCGCGCGCCGAGGGCATGGACCTGGTGGCGATCGCGCAGTACTACCACCGCTACCCGGTGGTGCTGATCGTCCCGGACGTGTCGCCGGCGCAGTCGGTCGCCGACCTCGCGGGCCTGCGGATCGGCCTGCCCGGCAAGTTCGGCGAGAGCTGGTTCGGCCTGCAGGCCGCGCTCGCCGGGGCCGGGCTCACGGAGTCCGACGTCGAGGTGGTCGAGATCGGCTACACCGCCCAGGCCGCGCTGACCACCGGCAAGGTGGACGCCGTGGTCGGCTTCTCCAACAACGACCAGGTCCAGTTCGGGCTGGCCGGCATCCCCACCCGGGCGATCCCGCTGGCCGCCGACGGCGAGCTCCCCCTGGTCAGCATCGTGCTGGTGACCACGGGCGCCAACCTGAAGGCCAACCCCGGGACGGCGCGCAAGGTCGCGCACGCCATGGTGGCCGGCCTGGAGCGGACCGTCGCCGAGCCCGCCAGCGCCGTCGCGGCGGGCAAGAAGCACATCCCGACCCTCGACCAGGCCGGGGCCGAGGCGTCCGCCCTCGCGACGCTCGAGGCGACCATTCCGTTGTGGACCGCGCCCGCGGGCCGCGCGACCGGCACAATGGACGCGCAGGAGTGGGCCGCGATGACGGACTTCATGCTCGAGACGGGGCTCATGACCGCCGCGGTCGATCCTGCCGAGGCGATGACGAACGAGTTCGTCGAGGGCTGACGAGGAGGTCTGACGTGGACGACGGCGTCACCGTGCCCGGGTGGGACGACTACTTCCTGGGGATCGCGGACGCGGTCGCCCGGCGGGCCAAGTGCACCCGGCGCCGGGTCGGCGCCGTGCTGGTCCACGAGCGGCGGATCATCGCCACCGGCTACAACGGGGCCGCGCCGGGGCGGCCGGACTGCCTCGAGGGGGCCTGCCCGCGCGGGCAGCTCGGCTACGACGCCGTGCCGGGCCTGGGCGACTACGACCGTCCCGGGACCCCCGGCTTCTGCATCGCCATCCACGCCGAGGTGAACGCCCTGCTGTTCGCCACCCGCGACACCAAGGGCGCCACCGCCTACATCACCGACCCGCCGTGCCCCGGGTGCCGCAAGGCCCTCGCCGCGGCGGGCATCGTCCGGGCCGTGTGGCCCGGGGGCAGCCACGACGCCGACGGGCTCGTGGACTGGGCCGGGAGCGACCGGTGACCGTGACCTCGGCGCCGCACCACGCCGAGGTCAGAGCCGGCGCAGGAAGTCGGGGTCGTCGTCGGGGGCGATCGGCGGACGGCGCCCCGGGCCGGCGATGCCCCCGCCCGGCGGGCGGCCGACGGCGAACCAGCCGACGGGGCCGACCACGGGCAGCGCCACGATCGCGACGAACCACAGCCAACGCGGCATGAGCCGGGTGCGGTTGGCCGGGGTCTGCGCGGCCTCCACCAGGGCGTACACCGTGACGGCGACGATGGCGAGGACGAGCAGGACGCGAGGCATGGCGTCCAATCTACCCGGCCACCGACGTGGGAGGATGGTCCGTGGTCGGGCGGGGGCCCGGGCGAGGAGGAGCACGCGTGGCGACGGTGGCCGAATGGGTCGAGGGGGCGCGCCTGCGCACCCTCCCGGCGGCGCTGGCGCCGGTGGTCGTGGGGTCCGCGGTCGCGTTGCACCTCGGGCAGGCCGACTGGCTGCGTGCGGCCCTCGCGGGGGTCGTGGCGCTCGCCCTCCAGGTGGGGGTCAACTACGCCAACGACTACTCCGACGGGGTGCGCGGCACCGACGCCGAACGCGTGGGGCCCATGCGTCTGGTCGGGTCCGGGGCGGCGACCCCGAAGGCGGTCAAGCTCGCGGCGTTCGCATCCTTCGGTATCGCCGCGGTGGCCGGCCTGGTGCTGGTCGTGCTGACCGGCCAGTGGTGGCTGCTCGCGGTCGGCGTGGCCTGCATCCTCGCCGGGTGGTACTACACCGGCGGACGCCGTCCCTACGGCTACGCGGGCCTCGGTGAGTTCTTCGTCTTCGTCTTCTTCGGGCTGGTCGCCACCGTGGGCACGACGTACGTCCAGACCCTGTCCGTCCCCGCGCCCGCCGTCTGGGGCGGCGTGGCGACCGGGGCCCTGGCGTCCGCGATCCTGGTCGCCAACAACCTGCGTGACCGGGCCGGCGACGCCGAGTCGGGCAAGCGCACCCTCGCCGTGCGGCTGGGTGACCGCGGGACCCGGTGGTTCTACGTCGCGCTCGTCGGCTTGGGCGCGCTCGGCATCGTGCTGCTCGCCGCGGGCACGACCTGGTGGGCGGCGCTGGGCCTGCTGGGGCTCATCGTCCTCGTCGGTCCGGTCGCCCGGGTGCTGCAGGGCGCGCGCGGCCCCGAGCTGATCCGGGTGCTCAAGGTGACCGGCATCGCCGAGGTGCTGGCGGCCGTGGGCGTGCTGGTGGGCACGGTGATCGGCTGATGGAGGGTCAGTTCCGCACGTTCTCGGGGCCGATGGTCGTCATCACCGGCCTCGTCGCCGTCGGGTGGTTCGTGCTCGGCGCCCTGTCGTTCGTCGGCCTCTCCCGCCCCGCGGGCCTGCTGCTCGGCGCGGCAGGGGTGCTCGGCGGGCTCGTGACGGCGTGGCTCGCCCTGTCCCTGCGCGTGCGCCACGACGACGCCGGCATCGTGCTGCCGCGCCTCGGCCACGTGCCGTGGGAGCAGGTGCACGCGGTCGAGGTACAGCCGGGCCTGGTCTCGGTGCCCTACGTCGTGGTGCGCCAGGGGCGCGCCCTGGCCGACGTCGCCCTCGACGGGCTGGCCTGGTTCGGCGGGCCCGACGGGTATGCCCGCGGGCTGGCCGAGCAGGTGGCCGCGGCCGCGGGCCTCGACCGCGTCGCGGTCCGGCCTCCGCGCGGCGGGTCGGCCGGGCGCCGGGCCGCGTAGCTCAGGCCTGCTCGCGCAGCCACCGGCGCAGGTGCCAGGTGGCGCGCACGTCGTCCTCGTTGTACTCCAGCACCCGCACGCGGGCCAGCTCGCGCACCCGCTCGTCGGGGTCGCCGACGGCCTCGGCGAACCAGCTCTGGGAGTTCAGGCCGCCCGGGTCCTCGTCGCGCCAGGCGAACCCCGTCACCGCGGCCGTGACCACCTTCAGTCCCAGCCCGTTGGCGCCGAAGTAGTTGCGCCGCACCACCTCGAACAGGTCGACGAACCCGTCGGCGGCCCAGGTGGTCGCCCAGGTGCCGACCTCGCCGAGCCGGTGGGCCAGCCGGTTCAGCCGGATCACCTCGTAGTCGGAGTAGTGGTAGACCGCCGCGTCGCGCCCGGCCACCACCTGGCGCAGCCAGCCCAGGGCGCGCCGGGCGAGGTCCAGCTCGGCGGCGTCGTCGAGGTCGGCGAAGGTCGCGAACTGCCGGCCGTAGGGCTCGCCGCGGGACGGGTCGTCGACCCAGAACCCCCACAGGTACACCCGGTCGTCGGAGGAGGTCTCGATGTCGACGTCGATCTCGAGGTCGTGGCGGGGCAGGTCCAGCGGGCCCTGCGTCTGGCGCTCGAGCTGGACGCCGGCGTCCATGAGGGTCGCCCGTCGGTGCGCCCGCCGCAGCCGCTCCTCGCTGCCGACCCGGTGGCTGGCGCGGGGGAGGTACTGCCCGAGCAGGTCGTCGAGGTCGGCGTGGGCGAGCTCGGCCACCGTGGAGATCCCGAGGCGGCGCAGGGTCCGCACCTCGTGGACGTCGAGCGGGGCCTTGGTGATGCGTAGGGACAGGTCGTCGGCGTCCAGCTGCGTCTGGCAGTGTTCCTGCCACACGCAGCCGCGGCACTCGCCGGACACGATCGGGGTGAGCAGCTGGTCCTGGCCGGAGGACGCCAACGCCGCCTGGGCGAGCTCGACGCGGTAGCGGTGCTCGTCGTCGTACCGGGCCAGCGTGCTGACGGGCTGGGCGTCCTCGGGTCGGTCGAGGTGGCGCGGGTCGGGCGGCACGCGCTCCTGGCCGAGGTTCAGCCAGGTGATCACCTGCTCGACCTGGCCGGGTTGCTCGGGGTCGAGGTTGATCTTGTCGATGCCGACGAGTCCGGCCCACGGGATGCGCGCTGCGTGCCCGCACGCCTCGAGGAGGCGCCAGTAGTGGGCCATCTGCAGCGCCGCGTTCAGGCGGCTGCCCCAACGGAACCGTCGTCCGGTGACCGTGACCGGCCGCCGGGGGGTGGTGAGGGACGCCACGTCGAGCGGCTCACCGTCGGGGTCGGCCTCCAGGACGCGGTGGAACTTCACCTGCACGGGGTGGTAGCCGCCGCCCTCGCCGCGCGAGCGCACCAGCAGGGACGGCCGGCCGCGGCGGTGCGAGACCTCGTCCTTGGGCAGCAGGCCGGCGATGACCACGTCGGCGCCGGACGCCAGCGCCTCGAGGCAGGCCGCCTCGGCGTCCGCGCTCGGGCCCTCGCGCAGCGGACGCAGGTCGACCACCCGGCCCGGGCCGCCGAGGACCGCCGCCATGACCTCGGCCTCGATGGCGTCGGCGTCACGGAAGAACGGCGGGTCGGGGCGCTCGAGGCTGGGCGCGACGAGGTTGGGGGTGAACAGGTTCACCGTCTTGAGCGGGCAGCTGCGGGCGGCGTAGGCGTCCAGGGTGAACGACATCGGTGGCTCCGTGGGGGTCAGGCGACCGCCCGGTGCAGGGCCACGATGCCGCCGGTGAGGTTCTTCCACTCGACGTCGTGCCAGCCCGCCTCGCGGATGAGGCCGGCCAGGGTCGCCTGGTCGGGCCACGCGTTGATCGACTCGGCCAGGTAGTTGTAGGCCGGGTTGTTGGTGGACAGCACGCGGGCGATCGCGGGCAGCACGCGCGGGATGTACTCGCGGTACAGGGTGCGGAACGGGCCCCACGTGGGCGTGGAGAATTCGGCCACGACGAGGACGCCGCCCGGCGCGGTGACGCGGCGCATCTCGGTGAGGGCGGCGAGGGTGTCCTCGATGTTGCGCAGGCCGTAGCTGATCGTGACGGCGTCGAAGGTGTCGTCGGCGAAGGGGAGCTCGAGGGCGTCGGCGTTCACGAAGCCCAGGTCGGGCTGGCGTTTCTTGCCCTCGGTCACCATGCCGAGGCTCAGGTCGGCGGGCACCACGAGGGCGCCCGCGTCGGCGAAGGTGCGCGAGGAGGTGCCGGTGCCGGCCGCGAGGTCGAGGATGCGCTGGCCCGGGCGGGGGTCGACCGCGCGCAGCGTCTCGGCGCGCCACGCGCGCACCAGCCCGCCGGTCATGGCGTCGTTCATCAGGTCATACCGCCCGGCCACGCCGTCGAACATGGCGGCCACATCCGCGCGGCGCTTGGCGAGCGTGGCGCGGGCATCGAACTTCTGCACCTGATGATCCTGCCATGCTTGAGGACATGGCGTCCCGCGCACCGGTCCTCACCGCGACCAGCATCTCCAAGTCCTTCGGCCCCGCCCGCATCGTGCACGACTTCTCGTTGTCGGTGCGCGCAGGCGAGGCCGTGGCCCTGACCGGGCGCAACGGTGCCGGCAAGTCGACGATCCTGCGCATGCTGGTCGGCGCGGTGCGTCCCGACGAGGGCCGCGTCGAGTTCGAGGGCACCCGGATGAGCGAGACCAACGCCACCATCCGCAAGGGCATGGCCTCGGTCATCGACGACCTCGACTTCTTCCCCGACCTCTCGGTCGTGGAGCACCTGGACCTGCTCGCCCGCGCCCACGGCGTCCCCGACCCCGAGTCGATCGTCGACGAGGTGCTCGAGGAGGTGCAGCTCGTCCCGCAGTCGGGCCAGCTGCCCGGCACGCTGTCGTCGGGCCAGCGGCGCCGCCTCGCGCTGGGCACGGCGTTCGTGCGCCCGCGCCGCCTGCTGGTGCTGGACGAGCCCGAGCAGCGCCTCGACGTCGAGGGCGTCGCGTGGCTCGCCGCCCGGCTGGCCGAGGAGCGCAAGCGGGGGCTGGCCATCGTGTTCGCCTCCCACGAGCCGTACCTGGTCGGGCAGGTGGCCACCCGCATCGTGCAGGTCGGCCCGCCGACCCCGGACGCCGACGCCGCGGCCGAGGCGGGGGCCGGGGTGGAGGCCTGATGGCCCGCGCGCGCCGCAAGGGCGCCAAGCAGCGGCACCAGCCCGAACCGCAGGTGGTCGCGCCCCAGCCCGTGGTGGTGCCGACCGACCCCTACGCCGAGTACGCCGACCGTGAGTGGGACTTCGCCTGGCTGCCCGAGGAGGAGCCCGAGGTCGTCGACGAGCGGGCCCTGCACGCGCTGGTGAAGTCCTGGCGCCACGGCCGCGCCACCCGGTCGATCCTCGACGTGCTCCAGGACGCGTACATCGCGATCTTCAGCGTGGCCATGATCGGTGCGATGGTCATCAACGTCATCGTGGGGAGCCAGACGCAGTCGGCGTCGTGTGACACCGCGGCGTGCCTCAACGGGCGCCTGCTGGTGCCATGGGGCACCTTCTTCGCGATCGCCGCGCTGGCGGTGTCGACCGCCCGCCTGTTCGGTCCGGTGCTGGCCTCGGCCGCCGAGGGCTTCTGGCTCATGGAGGCGCCGATCGGGCGCAAGCGCATCCTGCGCGGGCGCCTGTGGGCCGTCGTGCTCGGGGCCCTCGTGGTCGCGGGGCTGGTGTCCGCCGGCATCGCGGGCATCGCCGGAGAACCGCTGTGGGTCGTGGGGGCGTGGGCCGCGGCGTCCGGCCTGGTGGCCTCGGGACTGGTCGCCTGGTCGGCCTGGGAGCAGTCGTTCGAGCGGGTGAAGGCCCTGCGGGTCGGCCAGGCGGTCCTGGCCGCGCTGGCGGCGGTCGTGCTCGGCACGATGGTCGCCGTCGCCGCGGGCTGGCTGCACATCGAGCCGCCGGCCTGGGCGCGCGTGGTGCCGTGGGCCCTGGCCGGCCTGGGCCTGCTGATGACGGTCTTCTTCACCGTCGGTGCCCACCGCCGCCTGGACCGCTTCGCGCGCACCCGCCTGACCTCCGGTGGCTCGCTGGTCTCGGGGCTGCAGGGCGCGATGTTCGGCCTCGACCTGGGCCTGGCCCGCGACATCCTGGTCGACCGCGAGGCGATCGAGCGGGGCCACGTGAAGCCGGTGCCGGGGCGTGGACTCGGCGCGCAGGCGCTCGTGTGGCGCGACGTCCAGCGGCTGAAGCGCTTCCCGCGGCCGCTGATCGGGCTGGCCGGTGCCGTGCTGGCGCCGTACGCCTCCGACGCGATCGGGCTGGCGCTGCTGACCCCCTTCCTGTCGGCGGTCGCCCTGATGTTCGCCCTCGTGCCCATGCTGGGGGCGCTGCGCGTGCTCTCGCGCTCGAGCGGACTGGCCCGGGCGCTGCCCTTCACGACCGCGCAACTGCGCACGGCCACGTTCACCGTGCCGGCGGTGCTGGCGCTGGTGTGGTCGTTGGCGACGATCCCGGCGTTCCTGGGCGTCACGGGAGGCCTGCAGCGCTCACCGCTGGCGGCCGTGACGGTCGCCCTGGCCTGTGGTGTCGCCGGGCTCGCCGCCGCGATCCGGTGGCAGACCGCCAAGCCGGTGAACTTCGCGGTGCCGATGATGGCCACCGGCGCGGGCGCGGTGCCGCCCACGTTGGTGTTCAACCTGCTGCGCGGCTTCGACGTCGCCGCCCTCGTGAGCGCTCCGGTGCTGCTCAACGCCGACCCGATCTGGTCGCTGGCCATCGGTGTGGTCGTGCTGGTCATCCTCCGGACGGGCTTCAACCTGGAGGAGATGTCCGAGCAGGCCAAGGAGCAGCAGAAGCTCCTCGACGCCGAGAAGGCCGCGCGGGCCCGGTAAGGGGTTGGGTGCCCCTCGCCACCACCCCAACCCGCCATTTCCGCAACTGTTTCGTTTCGGATATCACGTCCATAACATGCTGCTGACTACGGGTGACACGAGGGCGGCCGCCAAATGGCGCTTGTCTGATGACTTCCCTAGACTGACCCGGAGTCGGGCGCCGCGGGGTGCCCTGAGGAGGGGTGTGATTCGATGACCGAGCAGCGCGCGGCGCAGTCGGTGGTCGAATCCGACGTCATCGTCGTCGGCGCGGGCCCGGGCGGTTCGACCGCCGCGAAGTGGCTCGCCGACCGGGGCCTCCAGGTCACGCTCCTGGAGAAGGCCACCTTCCCCCGCGACAAGGTCTGCGGCGACGGGCTCACCCCGCGCGCGACCAAGCAGCTCGTGCGCCTCGGCGTCGACGTCTCCGAGGAGGCGGGCTGGGTGCACAACCACGGCCTGCGCACCTACGGCGGCCACCCCGAGCCCTTCGAGTTCCGCTGGCCCGAGCTGGCCGAGTTCCCCAACTACGGCCTCACCCGCCGGCGCGGCGACTTCGACGAGATGCTCGCCCGCCTCGCCGTGGACGCCGGGGCCACCCTCCACGAGGGCGCGAACGTCTCCGACCCGATCATCGACGAGCGCACCGACCGCATCGTCGGCGTCCGGACGAAGGCGGGGGTCGAGTACCGCGCGCCGATCACCATCGCCGCCGACGGCAACTCCAGCCGCCTGGCCATCGCGATGGGCCTGGAGAAGAACCGCAAGCGCCCGATGGGCGTCGCGGCGCGCGCCTACTTCACCAGCCCGGCCCGCACCCACGACGACCTCATGGAGAGCCACCTCGAGCTGTGGGACGGCAAGCCGGGGGAGTCCAACCTCCTCCCGGGCTACGCGTGGCTGTTCGCCCTCGGCGACGGCACCGTGAACTTCGGCCTCGGCACGGTCTCCAGCTCGGCGGCGTCGGCGAAGATGAACTTCCGCGACCTGATGTGGAAGGTCCTCGCGAACTTCCCGGCCGAGTGGGGCCTCACGCAGGAGAACATGGTCGGCACGATCGGTTCGGCCGCCCTCCCGATGAGTTTCAACCGCAAGCCCGCCTACCACCGCGGGCTGGTCCTGGTCGGCGACTCCGCCGGCATGGTGAGCCCCTTCAACGGCGAGGGCATCCCGTACGCGATGGAGGCCGCCGACATGGCCGCCGACGCCATCGCCGACGCCCGCAGCAGGGGTTTCGGGACGCCCGGTGCCGAGAAGGCCCTCCACGGCTACCGCACCCGCCTCGAGGACGAGTGGGGTGGCTACTTCAGGCTCGGTCAAGTCTTCGTGTCGCTTATCGAGCGTCCCGAGATCATGCGGCTCTGTACGCGATACGGTTTGCCCAGGCCGACTCTGATGAAGTTCACGATGAAGCTGCTGGCCCATCTGTACGACACCAAGGACGGTGACTGGATGGACAAGACCATCACGTCGTTGACGAGGGTGGTGCCGTCGGCATGACGTACTACCAGAAGGGAAGGGTGCGATGAGCCCCTACGTTCCGATCCTTGGGGTGCTGTTCTTCTCGGCCATCCTCTTGGCCGTCATGATCGTGGCCTCGCTGGTCATCGGCCCGAAGACGTACAACAAGGTGAAGTACATGCCGTACGAGTGCGGCATCGACCCGACCCCCAGGGCCGCCGGCGGTGGGCGCTTCCCGGTGAAGTACTACATCACCGCGATGATGTTCCTCGTCTTCGACGTCGAGATCGCCTTCCTCTACCCCTGGGTGGTGGCGTTCGACCAGCTGAGCATGTTCGCCGTGCTCTCCATGATCGTGTTCCTCCTGCTGCTGTGCATCGCGTACTACTACGAGTACAAGCGCGGCGGCATGGAGTGGGACTGAGCCGGTAGGAAAGGGAATCTGAAATGGGTATCGAAGACGCACTCCCCGAGTCGGGAATCCTGACCACCACGATCGAGGGCATCGCCGGCTGGATGCGCCGCGCCTCGATCATGCCGGCCACCTTCGGCCTGGCCTGCTGCGCCATCGAGATGATGGCGTTCGGCTGCGCCCGGTACGACGCCGACCGCTGGGGCCAGGTCGCCTTCCGCGCCTCGCCCCGCCACGCCGACCTGCTGATCATCTCGGGCCGCGTGAGCCAGAAGATGGCCCCGGTCATGCGGCAGGTCTACGACCAGATGCCGAACCCGAAGTGGGTCATGGCGATGGGCGTGTGCGCCAGCTCCGGCGGCATGTTCAACAACTACGCCATCGTCCAGGGTGGCGACCACATCGTCCCCGTCGACGTGTACGTGCCCGGCTGCCCGCCGCGTCCGGACATGTTCATCGACGGCATGTTCAAGCTGCGTGAGATCGTGCTCCGCGACCCGATGGGCGCCCACCGCGCCAAGGTTCTGGAGGACCTGGAGGAGCTCCAGCTCGCCGCGACCCCCACGCTCGAGATGAAGGGCCTCATGCGATGAGCGACGAGAAGCTCCCCGGCGAGGAGAAGACGGTCGACGGCGACGTCGTCCCCAACCCCGACTCGGCCCCCGTGGCCGGCCTCGAGCGCGAGGACGTCGAGCCCAGCCCGCCCGTGACCCGGTCGGGCATGTGGTCCGAGGGTTCGCCCGACACCTCCGGCTACGGCGGCATCGTCCGCGAGTACCTGCCCGTGCAGTCGTCCGCGCGTCCGCTGGACGACGCGAACGAGCGCCTCCTCACCCGCCTGGAGGGTCTGGTCGACGGCGCGATCTCCCGCGTCCTGTTCGACCGTGGCGAGCTGACGATCTTCGTCCCCCGCGAGAAGCTGGCCGAGGTCGTCCGCGCCCTGCGCGATGACGCCCACCTGCGCTTCGAGGGCTGCATGAGCGTCTCCGGCGTCCACTACCCGTCGGACGCCGGCGCCGAGCTGCACGTGGTCTACCACCTGCTCTCCTACACCCACAACCGCCGCGTGCGGCTCGAGGTGACCGCTCCGGACGCCGACCCGCACGTCCCCAGCGTCGTCCCCACCTACCCGGCCGCCGACTGGCACGAGCGGGAGACGTGGGACATGTTCGGCGTCATCTTCGACGGGCACCCGGCCCTGACCCGCATCCTCATGCCGGATGACTGGGTGGGCCACCCGCAGCGCAAGGACTACCCCCTCGGCGGCATCCCCGTCGAGTACAAGGGCGCCGTTGTGCCGCCCCCGGACCAGCGGAGGGAATACCGGTGAGCCAGGACCACGACTACTACGCCCAGGGATCCGAGGCGACCACGGGCACGGTCTACATGCCCATGGGCGGCGACTGGGCCGACATCCAGCAGGAGCAGGCCGAGCGCGGTGACGAGACCCTCGTCATCAACATGGGCCCGCAGCACCCCGCGACCCACGGCGTCCTCCGCCTGATCCTGGAGACCGAGGGCGAGACGGTGAAGAGCGTCCGCCCGGGCATCGGCTTCCTGCACACGGGCATCGAGAAGAACATGGAGTTCCGCAACTGGGCCCAGGGTTCGGCGTTCGTGACCCGCATGGACTACGTCGCCCCGATCTTCAACGAGATGGCCTACTGCCTCTCCGTCGAGCGCCTGCTCGGCATCGAGGACAAGATCCCCGAGCGCGCCACGCAGATTCGCGTGCTGATGATGGAGCTCAACCGCATCAGCAACCACCTCGTCGCCATCGGCACCACGGGCAACGAGCTGGGCGCCACCTCGGTGATGATGGCCGGCTTCCGCGAGCGCGAGATGATCCTCGACTTCTTCGAGGCCGTCAGCGGCGTCCGCATGAACCACGCCTACATCCGCCCCGGCGGCGTGGCGGTCGACCTGCCCGAGAACGGCATCACCGACCTGCGCAACCTGATCAGCTGGCTGAAGAAGCACCTCCCGGAGCTGGCCCTGCTGATCAAGGAGAACCCGATCTTCAAGGGCCGCACCATCGACGTCGGCGTCCAGGACCTGGCGGCGTGCATGGCGATGGGCGTCACCGGCCCGCTGCTGCGCTCGGCCGGCTACGGCTGGGACCTCCGCAAGACCCAGCCCTATTGCGGCTACGAGACCTACGACTTCGACGTGCCCGTCGAGGACACGGCCGACTGCTACGGCCGCTACCTCGTGCGCTACAACGAGATGTGGGAGTCGCTGAAGATCGTCGAGCAGGTCGCCGATCGCCTCGAGCAGTCCGTCGGCCAGCCGGTGATGTACACCGACGCCAAGATCAGCACGCCGGCCGACCTCAAGGTGGGCCCCGACGGCCAGGGCAACAGCCACGAGCACATCAAGCACATCATGGGTGAGTCCATGGAGGCGCTGATCCACCACTTCAAGGTCGTCACGGAGGGCTTCCGCGTCCCGGCGGGTCAGGCCTACGTGCCGATCGAGGGCCCCAAGGGCGAGATCGGCTGCCACATCGTCTCCGACGGTGGCACCCGGCCGTACCGCGCGCACATGCGGGACCCAGGGTTCAACCACCTGCAGTCCGTTCCCCTGCAGTGCGAGGGCGGCATGATCTCCGACGTGATCATGGCCCTGGCTTCGATCGACCCCGTCATGGGAGGTGTTGACCGGTGAGCGGTCACGAGTTCCAGTCGTTCTTCCCCGAGTCGGGGGGCGTCGACCTCTCCGACCAGGCGACGAACATCACCGACGAGACCATCGAGGAGATGCGCCAGCTGGCGGCCCGCTACCCGCAGGCCCGCTCGGCGCTGCTCCCGATGCTGCACCTGGTGCAGTCGGTCGACGGCCGGGTGTCCCCGCGCGGCATCGAGGCCTGCGCCGAGGTGCTGGGCATCTCCGCGGCCCAGGTGTCCGGTGTGGCGACCTTCTACACGATGTACAAGCGTCGCCCGGCGGGCAAGCACCACGTCGGCGTCTGCGTCACTGCGCTCTGCGCCGTGATGGGTGGCGACGCCCTCATGGAGCACGTCGAGGACAAGCTGGGCATCCACCCCGGCGAGACCACCGCCGACGGCACCTTCAGCCTCGAGGCCGTCGAGTGCAACGCCGCCTGCGACTTCGCCCCGGTGATGATGGTCAACTGGGAGTTCATGGACAACATGGACCCCGAGAAGGCCGACCGTCTGCTGGACGACCTGGCCGCCGGCAAGCCGGTGGAGTCGACCCGTGGCGCCACCATCACCAGCTGGAAGGAGGCCGAGCGGGTCATCGCCGGCTTCCCCGACGGCCGTGCCGACGAGGGCCCCGCCGCCGGCGGCGCCTCGCTGGTGGGCCTCAGGATCGCCAACGAGCGTGGCTGGACGGCCCCGGACGTCCCGGCCCCGGTGAGCGAGGAGGAGAAGTGACGGACACCCTCACCCCGGTCCTCTCGGCCAACTGGGCCGACGAGCGTTCCTGGAAGATCACCAACTACGAGCGCCGCGGCGGCTACCAGGCCCTGCGCAAGGCGCTGAAGATGACCCCCGACGAGGTCATCAACGAGGTCAAGGACGCCGGCCTGCGTGGCCGTGGCGGCGCGGGCTTCCCGACGGGCATGAAGTGGAGCTTCGTCCCGCAGGACAACCCGAACCCCAAGTACCTCGTGGTCAACGCCGACGAGTCCGAGCCGGGCACCTGCAAGGACATCCCGCTCATGATGGCCAACCCGCACGCGCTGGTCGAGGGCGTCATCATCAGCGCCTACGCGATCCGCTCGCACTTCGCCTTCATCTACATCCGTGGCGAGGTCCTGCACGTGATCCGCCGCCTCCAGCAGGCGGTGCGCGAGGCCTACTCGGCCGGCTACCTGGGCAAGAACATCCTGGGCACCGGCCACGACCTCGAGCTCGTCGTGCACGCCGGCGCCGGCGCCTACATCTGCGGCGAGGAGACCGCGCTCCTCGACTCCCTCGAGGGACGCCGTGGCCAGCCGCGCCTGCGCCCGCCGTTCCCGGCCGTCGCGGGCCTGTACGCGTCCCCGACCGTCGTGAACAACGTCGAGTCGATCGCGTCCGTCCCGGCCATCATCGCCAACGGGGCCGCCTGGTTCTCGTCGATGGGGACCGAGAAGAGCAAGGGCCACGGCATCTTCTCCCTCTCGGGCCACGTGGCCAACCCGGGCCAGTTCGAGGCGCCGATGGGCATCACGCTGCGCCAGCTCATCGAGCTGGCCGGCGGCATGCGCAACGGGCACGAGCTGAAGTTCTTCACCCCCGGTGGCAGCTCGACCCAGATCCTGACCAAGGACGCCCTCGACATGCCGCTCGACTTCGAGGCCGTCGCGGCTGCGGGGTCGCTGCTCGGCACCCGCGCCCTGCAGATCTTCGACGAGACCACCTCGGTGGTGCGCACGACGCTGCGCTGGATCGAGTTCTACAAGCACGAGTCCTGTGGTAAGTGCACGCCGTGCCGCGAGGGCAACTGGTGGCTCGTGCAGATGCTGAAGAAGTTCGAGGCCGGGCAGGCCCAGGAGGGCGACATCGAGAAGATGCTCGACGTCGCCGAGAACATCGGCGGCCGGTCGTTCTGCGCCCTGGCCGACGGTGCCGTCGCCTGCGTGACCTCGGCGGTGAAGGAGTTCCGCTCCGAGTTCGAGGCCGGCTACACCACGCCCGCCTGGGAGCTGTTCCCCTACGCCAAGAGCGCCCTGTTCCCCGTCAAGACCGCTGGAGGCCACGCATGAGCGTCGACGCCAAGGCTGGAGCCGTCGAGAAGAGCGACCTGATCTCGGTCTTCATCGACGGCACCGAGGTGCAGGTGCCCAAGGGCACCCTCGCCATCCGTGCCGCGGAGATGATCGGCATCGACATCCCGCGGTTCTGCGACCACCCGCTGCTCGACCCGGTCGGCGCCTGCCGCCAGTGCATGGTCGAGGTCCCCGACATGGGCAACGGGCGCGGCATGCCGAAGCCGCAGGCGTCCTGCACGCTCGAGGTCGCGCCGAACATGCAGATCCAGACGCAGGTGAGCTCGCCGGTCGCGGAGAAGGCCCAGAAGGGCATGCTCGAGTTCCTGCTGATCAACCACCCGCTCGACTGCCCCATCTGCGACAAGGGCGGCGAGTGCCCCTTGCAGAACCAGGCGCTGAGCCACGGCTACGCCGAGTCCCGCTACGACGGTGTGAAGCGCACCTTCCCCAAGCCGGTGTCGGTGTCCGCGCAGATCCTGCTCGACCGCGAGCGCTGCGTGCTGTGCGCGCGCTGCACCCGCTTCTCCGAGCAGATCTCCGGTGACCCGTTCATCGCCCTGGTCGAGCGCGGTGCGCTGCAGCAGGTCGGCATCTACGCCGACGACCCGTACGACAGCTACTTCTCCGGCAACGTCGTCCAAATCTGCCCGGTGGGCGCGCTGACCAGCGCCGACTACCGCTTCCAGGCCCGTCCGTTCGACCTCGTGTCGACGCCGGTCACCTGTGAGATCTGCGCCGCCGGCTGCCAGCTGCGCTCCGACCACCGCCACTTCCAGGTCAAGCGTCGCCTCGCCGGCAACGCCCCCGAGGTGAACGAGGAGTGGAACTGCGACCGCGGTCGCTTCGCCTTCCGCTCCGGCCGCCAGGCCGACCGGGTCACGACCCCGCTGGTCCGCGACGGCGACGTCCTGCGCCCCGCGTCCTGGCCCGAGGCCATCGACGCCGCGGTGGCGGGCCTCAAGGCCGCCGGCAGCAGCGTCGGCGTCCTTACCGGTGGACGCCTCACGCTCGAGAACGCCTACGGTTACGCCAAGTTCGCCCGCGCCGTGCTCGGGACGAACAACGTGGACTTCCGGGCCCGCGAGCACTCCGTGGAGGAGGGCCAGTTCCTCGCCCACGCCGTGGCCGGCAAGCGCCTCGGCGACGGCGTCACCTACGCCGACCTCGAGCAGGCCAAGCAGGTCATCTGCGTGGACTTCGAGCCCGAGGAGGAGAGCCCGATCGTCTTCCTGCGCCTGCGCAAGGCGGCGCGCAAGAAGGGCCTCAAGGTCGTCGCGGTGGCCCCGTACCTGACCAACGGCCAGGCCAAGCTGTCCGCCCACCTCGTCCCGACCGTGCCCGGCACGGAGGCCGAGGTCGTGGCCAAGCTGGACGCCGACGCCACCACGATCGTCCTCGTGGGCGAGCGTGCCGCCGGGTCGCGCGCGACGCTGTCCGCGCTGGTGGACCTCACCCGCCGCACCGGGGCACGCCTGGCCTGGGTGCCGCGGCGTGCGGGTGACCGGGGCGCCATCGAGGCCGGCTGCCTGCCGAACCTGCTGCCCGGTGGCCGTCTGGTCACCGACGCCGGCGCCCGCGTCGACGTGGCTGCCGCGTGGGGCGTCCCCTCGCTGCCCGCGACGCCGGGCCTCGACGCCGGGGCGATGCTCTACGCCGCCGCGAACGGCGACCTGGCCGCCCTGGTGGTGTCCGGCGTCCAGCCGACCGACTTCGCCGACGCCGTCGCCGCGCGCGAGGGCATCGAGCGGGCCGGCTTCGTGCTGAGCCTCGAGACGCGTGTCTCCGAGGTCACCGAGCGCGCCGACGTGGTGCTGCCGGTCGGCCTGCTGGAGGAGCAGGCCGGCACGTTCCTGAACTGGGAGCACCGCGAGGGCCGGGTCAACCGCGTCGACAAGGCGCACGGTTCCCCGATGACCGACCTGCGCGCACTGGCGATGCTCGCCGACGCGCTGGGTTCGGACCTCGGCGTCCGCACCGCGAAGGCCGCCAAGGCCGAGTTCGACGAGCTCGGTGTCTGGGACGGCGAGCGCGCGGCGGCCCCGAACGAGGACCTGCCGGTTGCCCCCGCGGGCGAGGGCCTGGTCCTGGCCTCGTGGCGCCTGCTGATCGACGGCTCGGCCGCCAACGACGGCGCGGACGCGCTCAAGGCGACCGCCAAGCCGCTGGTCGCGCGCCTCAGCCCGGCCACGGCGTCCGGCCTCGGCCTCACCGAGGGCGACGACGTCACGATCACCGCGGGTGGCGGACAGGTGACCCTGCCGCTGTTCGTGGAGGACTCCATGGTCGACGGGGTCGTGTGGATCCCCGGCAACCGTCTCGGCGAGGGGCTCGGTGAGCTCCGCGTCACGGCGGGCCAGACCGTTACTGTCACCGGAGGTGCGGCATGACCCCTGAACCCTTCGTCATGAACGATCCGTGGTGGATCGTCGCGATCAAGGCCATCGGCATCGTTCTCCTGGTGCTGACCTGGCAGATCATCAACGTGTGGTTCGAGCGCCGTGTGCTGGGCAAGATGCAGCAGCGCAAGGGCCCAATCATGAACGGCCCCTTCGGTCTCGGGCAGACCCTGGGTGACGGCCTGAAGTTCCTCCTCAAGGAGGACTTCGCCCCCGGCATGGTGGACAGGGTCCTGTACACCCTGGCCCCGGTCATCGCCGGTGTGTCGGCCTTCACCGCCTGGTCGGTGATCCCGCTGGGTGGCCAGGTGAACATGTTCGGGGTGGAGACCCGCCTGCAGGTCGCCGACCTCCCGGTCTCCGCGCTCGTGCTGCTCGCCGCCGCCTCGACCGCCGTCTACGGCTTCGTGCTGGCCGGCTACTCGTCGCAGTCGCCCTACTCGTTGCTCGGTTCGATGCGCTCCAGCGCGCAGATGATCAGCTACGAGATCTCGATGGGCCTGTCCTACGTGGCGGTGTTCCTCTACGCCGGCTCGATGTCGACCGGCCAGATCGTCGAGGCGCAGGGCCTGCCCCTCTTCGGTGCCAACCCGCTCGGCCTGCAGCAGTGGTACTGGCTGCTCCTGCCGCCGTCGTTCGTGATCTACGTGATCTCGATGCTGGGCGAGTCCAACCGCGTGCCGTTCGACCTCCCCGAGTGTGAGTCCGAGCTGGTGTCGGGTCACATCACCGAGTACACCGGCTTCCGGTACGCGATCTTCTACCTCACCGAGTACATCAACATGACGACGCTGTCCGCGGTCGTCACCACGCTGTTCCTCGGTGGCTACAAGGCCATCTGGCCGCTGGGCTTCATCATCCCCGACACCGGCTGGTGGGGACTGCTCTGGTTCGTGATCAAGGTCCAGCTGATGATCTTCTTCTTCGTCTGGGTGCGCGCGTCGCTGCCGCGCTTCCGGTACGACCAGTTCATGAACCTGGGTTGGAAGTGGCTCATCCCGATCTCGCTGGCCTGGGTCATGGTCATCGCGCTGCTGCGCGGCCTGACGAACCACGGCCTGCTCCAGGGCCCGATGCTCTGGATCATCATCGGCGTCGTCTTCGCCCTCCTGCTCGCCGTCATGTTCCTCGGCGGTGGCAACGGCAAGGTGGACGGCATGGCCGACGTGGACGAGCCCTTCGACGCCTTCGCCGGCGGCTACCCGGTGCCCCCGATGCCCGGCCAGACGCTGCCCGAGCTCGCCGATGTGGTCCACGGCACGACCGAGACCGACGACAGGAAGGACGTGGAGTGATGGGCCTGTTCGATGGCTGGGCCGGCTTCGGCGTCACGTTCCGGACGATGTTCCGGAAGACCTTCACGCAGGGCTACCCCGAGAAGGGGCAGGAGAAGATCACGGCTCCGCGCTTCCACGGCCGCCACCAGCTGAACCGCTGGCCCGACGGCCTGGAGAAGTGCGTGGGCTGCGAGCTGTGCGCCTGGGCGTGCCCCGCCGACGCGATCTACGTGGAGGGCGCCTCGAACACCGAGGAGGCCCGCTACTCGCCCGGCGAGCGGTACGGCTCGGTGTACCAGATCAACTACCTGCGGTGCATCCTCTGCGGCATGTGCATCGAGGCGTGCCCGACGCGCGCGCTGACGATGACCAACGACTTCAAGCTGGCCGACCTGACCCGCGAGAAGATGATCTACACCAAGGACCGCCTCCTGGCCCCGCTGCTGCCGGGCATGGAGGAGCCGCCCCACCCGCGGCGCCTGGGCAACGACGAGAAGGACTACTTCCTCGGCCTGCCGCCCACCGGCGTCCCGGACACGCGCACCGGCCCCGCCGAGACCGAGGAGGTCGCCTCGTGAACACCCTGCTCGTTCCCCTCGTCACCGGGGCGGAGGTGACGTTCTGGGTGGTGGCCCCGCTCACCATCCTCGGTGCCCTCGGTCTGGTGCTGAGCCGGCGCGCCGTGTACGCGGCCCTGTCGGTGGCGGTCACGATGATGGGCCTCGCCGCCCTGTACGCGTCGCTGGACGCCCCGTTCCTGGCGATGGTGCAGATCATCGTCTACACCGGCGCGGTGCTGATGATGTTCCTGTTCGTCCTCATGATGGTCGGCATCACCACGCCCGACTCGACGGTCGAGACGCTGAAGGGCCAGCGCCCGCTGGCGATCCTCGGCGGCATCGGCATCCTGGCCTTCCTGTTCTTCGCGATCGGCGGCGCGCTCCACACGGAGCCGGCCACCGTGGCCGCGGCGAACAGCGAGTTCGGGGGCAACGTCGAGGGCCTGGCCAACCTGCTCTTCGGCCGCTACGTCTTCGTGTTCGAGCTCTCGGCCGCCCTGCTCATCGTCGCCGCCGTCGGCGCGATGCTGCTGGCGCACGGCCAGCGGGTCCGCCCGCGCAAGGGCCAGCCCGAGCTCGCCGCCGACCGCATGTACGCCTACAAGACCAAGGGCGAGCACCCCGGCTCGCTGCCGAACTCGGGCGTCTACGCGGGCAGCAACGCCATCGGCGTCGGTGCCCTGCTCCCGGACGGCACGGTGTCGGAGAAGTCGATCAGCCAGACGCTCGTCATGCGCGGCGCCACGATCGACCCGGCCCCGCTCACGCAGGTCACCGGCAGCACCTTCGCGGCCATCGAGGCAGTGCGCGACGAGGACGAGGAGGACTGATCACCGTGATGAACCCGGAGAACTACCTCTTCCTGGCCGCCATCCTGTTCGCCATCGGCGCCATCGGCGTGATGGTGCGCCGCAACGCGCTCGTCGCGTTCCTCTGCGTGGAGCTGATGCTGAACGCCTGCAACCTGGCGTTCGTGGCCGGTGCCCACATCACCGGAACCCTCGACGGTCAGACCACGGCCTTCTTCGTGATGGTCGTCGCCGCAGCCGAGGTCGTGGTGGGTCTGGCCATCATCGTCTCGATCTACAAGACGCGCCGCTCGACCTCGGTCGACGACGCCAACCTGCTGAAGCTCTGAGGTGGGCGACGTGATCCTTCTCGAAACCATCGCCGAACCGGTCGCCGCGACCGGGATGTTCACCTGGGCGTGGACGATGATCGCCGTCCCGGCGGTCGTGGCCGGTCTCCTCCTGCTGGCGGGCAAGCTGTCCGACGCGTGGGGGCACCTGGTCGCCACCGCGGCGGTGTTCTGGTCGTTCGCGATCGCGGTGTGCCTCTTCGCCGAGCAGCTCCTGGCCCCGGCCACCGAGCGTGCGGTGTCGGCCCCCGTGTACACGTGGTTCACCGTGGGGGAGTGGAGCTTCCAGGTCGGCCTGCTGGTCGACCAGCTCTCGATCCTCTTCGCGATGCTGATCACCGGCGTGGGTGGTCTCATCCACGTCTACTCGATCGGCTACATGAGCCACGACCCGCGCCGCCGCCGGTTCTTCGCCTACCTGAACCTGTTCGTGGCCGCCATGCTCCTGCTGGTGCTCGCCGACAACTACCTGATCCTGTTCGTGGGTTGGGAAGGCGTGGGCCTGGCGTCGATGCTGCTCATCTCGTTCTGGCAGCACAAGCCGTCCGCCGCCGCCGCCGGCACCAAGGCCTTCGTCATGAACCGTGTCGGTGACCTCGGCATGCTGATGGCGATCAGCACGATGCTCGCGATGTTCGGCAGCTCGACGTTCACCGAGGTGAACGCGGGCGCCGCCGGCACCGAGCCGCTGTGGGCCACCCTCATCGGCCTGTTCCTGCTCCTGGGCGCGTGCGGCAAGTCCGCACAGGTCCCGCTGCAGGCCTGGCTCCTGGACGCCATGGAGGGCCCGACCCCGGTGTCGGCGCTCATCCACGCCGCCACGATGGTCACCGCCGGTGTCTACCTGGTCGTCCGTAGCCACGCCCTGTTCGAGGCCGCGCCCACCGCCCAGATGGCCGTCGTGGTCGTCGCCACGGTGACGCTGCTCGCCGGTGCCTGGATCGGTACGAGCCAGGACGACATCAAGAAGGTGCTCGCCGGTTCGACGATGTCGCAGATCGGCTACATGATGCTCGCCGCGGGCATCGGGCCGGCCGGCTACGCGTTCGCGATCTTCCACCTGCTCACGCACGGCTTCTTCAAGGCCAACATGTTCCTCGGCGCCGGTTCTGTCATGCACGGCATGAACGACGACGTGGACATGCGCCACTACGGCGCGCTGAGCAAGGTCATGAAGGTGACGTTCCTGACGTTCGCCATGGGCTACCTGGCGATCATCGGGTTCCCGTTCTTCTCGGGCTACTTCTCCAAGGACCACATCATCGAGGCCGCCTTCGCCGACAACACCTTCATCGGTGTGTGCGCGCTGATCGGCGCCGGCATCACCGCGTTCTACATGACGCGCCTGATGCTGATGACGTTCTTCGGCGAGAAGCGTTGGCAGCCCGGGGTCCACCCGCACGAGTCGCCGAAGGTGATGACGATCCCGCTGATCATCCTCGCCGCCCTGTCGATCGTGTCCGGCATCGTGATGAACTTCTGGATCCAGGAGTGGCTGGCCCCCGCGGTGGGCAACCACCCGCACGAGCTCAGCCTCGTCCCGACCACGGTCGGCTGGATGACGATGGCCGTCGTGGCCCTCGGCGTGGTCGCCGCCTGGCTGGTCTTCGGCCGCGGCTCCATCCCGGTGACCGCCCCGGCGACCAACAACCCGATCACGCTGGCCGGACGCAACGTCCTGTTCGGCGACCAGGTCAACGACTTCCTGTTCGTGACCCCGGCGACCGCGATGGCCACGGCCGTCGACACCACGGACGCCAAGGGCATCGACCGGATGGTCGACGGCGGTGCGCAGGCCTTCGGTGGCCTGTCCACGCAGATGCGCCGCCTGCAGACCGGGTACGCCCGCAGCTACGCCCTCACCATGGTGCTGGGAGCACTGGTCGTGGGTGCCGTTCTGATCCTCACCCAGCTGGGTTGAGGGAGGAGTTGACATGACATTCCCCTGGTTGACCTTCCTCGGCCTGCTGCCGCTGATCGGCGGTGTGCTGCTGCTCCTGCCGATGGGCAAGGGTGCGGCGCGGGCGCTCGGCCTGGTCTTCACCGGCATCACGCTAGCCGTGGCGATCACCGTCGCGGTGCTCCACGCTGGCGGCACCGACCTCGCGGTCCAAGTGCCCTGGATCCGCGCGTTCGGCGCCTGGTGGGCCCTCGACGTCGACGGCATGGGCATCGCGATGGTGCTGATGACGGCGATCCTGACCCCGCTGGTCCTGATCGCGGAGTGGGAGCCCCCGGCCAACCGCTGGAGCGCGCAGGCGTTCTTCGCGCTGGTGCTGATCCTCGAGGGCCTCTCGCTGTTCGTCTTCATGGCCAACGACGTCCTGCTGTTCTACCTCTTCTTCGAGGCGACGCTGATCCCGACGTACTTCCTGATCGTCGGCTTCGGCGGCGTGCGGCGCAGCTACGCGGCGGTCAAGTTCCTGCTGTTCAGCCTCGCCGGTGGTCTCATCATGCTGGCGTCGGTCGTCGGTGTGTACGTCGTGGGCGCCGCCCAGGGCGTGCCCTCCTACCTCGTGCCCGACCTGGCCGCGATCCGCTTCGACGGTGACCTCGGCCGCTGGCTCATGCTGGGCTTCCTGATCGCATTCATCATCAAGGCGCCCATGGTCCCGCTGCACACGTGGCTGCCGGACGCCGCCGAGAACGCGACCCCGGGCACCTCGACCCTGCTGGTCGGCGTGCTCGACAAGATCGGCACCTTCGGGATGATCAAGTTCTGCCTGGGCCTGTTCCCCGAGGCGTCCCTGTGGATCACCCCGTTCATGGTGTGGTTCGCGGTCGTCTCGATCATCTGGGGTGCCCTGGGTGCCATCGGCAGCCGCAACCTGCTGCGCCTGGTGTCCTACACCTCGGTCAGCCACTTCGGGTTCATGGTGCTGGGCATCTACGCCTTCACCACCGCCTCGATGAGCGGCTCGATCCTCTACATGCTCAACCACGGCTTCTCGACCGCCGCCATGTTCCTCGTCGTGGGCTTCATGGCCAAGCGCACCGGCAGCTACGACATCGCCGCGTACGGCGGCGTCCAGAAGGTGGCCCCGGTCACCGCGGGCGTCCTGCTGGTCTCGGGCCTGTCGGTCCTGTCGCTGCCGGGCCTCGGGCCGTTCGTGAGCGAGTTCATGGTGATCGCCGGCACGTGGAGCCGCTACCCGATCGTGACCGCGGTCTCGATCATCGGTGTCGTGCTCGCCGCCGTGTACGTGCTCCGCATGTACCAGCGCACGATGACCGGCCCGATCAGCGAGGCCACCGCCGCCCAGTTCACCGGTCGCGACCTGACCGGCGTCGAGAAGGCGGTCATGGTCCCGATCATCGGAATCCTGCTGTTCCTCGGGTTCGTCCCGCAGCCCGCCGTGCAGCTCGTTGAGCCCACCGCCAAGGCGACCTTGGCCTACGTCGGTACCACCGACCCGGCCCCGGTCGTGAAGGGAGCCAAGTGATGTCGACGTTCCTCATGCCGGTCCTGGAGATGGCGGCGCCCACGCTTGAGTGGCGCGCGCTGGCCCCGGTCCTGCTCGTCTTCGCGGCGGCGTGCGTCGGTATCCTGCTCGAGGCCGTCCTGCCCCGGGCGTACCGTTTCCTCGCCCAGATGACCCTGGTGTTCGCCACCGTCGTGGTGTCGATCGCCTTCCTGGTCATCAACTGGCGCGGCCAGTACGGCGGCCGCATGGCGATGGGTTCGCTCATGCTCGACGGCCCGACCTACTTCATGTGGGGCGCGCTGCTGGTCTTCGGCACCCTGGCGTTCATGGTGTTCTCCGAGCGCCAGCTCAACGGCGGTGTGACCGCGTTCGCGGCCTCCGCCGCGTCGGTGCCCGGCTCCCTCGAGGAGTCGGACGCCACGGCCGCCCGCTACGAGCACACCGAGGTCTTCCCGCTGGGCCTGTTCGCCCTCGGCGGCATGATGGTCTTCCTGGCCTCGGCCGACCTGATCGTCATGTTCGTGGCCCTCGAGGTCTTCTCGCTGCCGCTCTACCTGCTCTCCGGCATGGCGCGTCGTCGCCGCCTGCTGAGCCAGGAGGCCGCGCTGAAGTACTTCCTGCTGGGTGCCTTCAGCTCGGGCTTCTTCCTCTTCGGCATCGCGATGCTGTACGTGTTCAGCGGCTCGCTCGACCTGCGCGGCATCCACGAGGCCATCGCGGCCAACGCGGGGAGCAACGGCCTGGTGCTGGTCGGCCTGGCGTTCCTCGCCATCGGCCTGCTGTTCAAGGTCGGCGTCGTGCCGTTCCACAGCTGGACGCCCGACGTCTACATGGGTGCCCCGACCCCGGTCACCGGCTTCATGGCCATCGCCACGAAGCTCGCCGCCGTCGGCGCCACCATGCGCGTGTTCTACGTCGCCCTCGACGGCGAGCGCTGGACCTGGCAGCCGCTGTTCGCGGTGCTCGCGGTCCTCACCATGGTCGTGGGCATCATCGGCGCCCTCACCCAGACCGACATCAAGCGCCTGCTGGCCTACAGCTCCATCGCCCACGCGGGCTTCATCCTCGTGGCGATCGTCGGCGCGACGCAGGTCGTCCCGGCGGGCCAGGGCACCTCGGCCTCCGCGATCATGTTCTACCTCGCGGCCTACGGTTTCGCCACGGTCGGCGCCTTCGCCATCGTGACGATGGTCCGCAACGCGGCCGGTGAGGAGAACACCATCGCCGGGTGGTCCGGCCTGGCGGCCAAGAACCCGTGGGTGGCCGGCCTGTTCTCGCTGTTCATGCTGAGCTTCGCGGGCATCCCGCTCACCGGTGGCTTCATCGGCAAGTGGGCCGTGTTCACGGCGGCGTGGCGCGGCGGCTACTGGTGGCTCGTGGTCGTGGCGGTCCTGGCCAGCCTCGTCGCGGTGTACTTCTACCTCCGCGTGATCGTGGTCATGTTCGGCGGCACGGCGGCCAAGGGCGTCTACGTCGGCAACGCGAGCGCGTGGACGTGGATCCCCGTGGTCATCGGCGCGGTCGCCACCGTCTGGCTGGGCCTCGTGCCAGACCAGGTCATGCAGCTCGCCACCTTCGCAGGCGGCTTCCTGCGGTGACCTCGCTCAACGTCGACGTCGATCCGGCGTTCGAGGCGGTCGTGCGCGACCGCCTCGACGCTGTTGAGACACGCCTCAAGGACACCGCGGCCGCCCAGACCGCCTTCACCACCGACGCCGCCCAGCACCTGCTGGCGGCCGGGGGGAAGCGGTTCCGGCCGCTGCTGGTCGTCCTGGCCTCCCAGCTCTACCCGGGCGCCGAGGCGTCCGCCATCGACCGCGCGGCGGTCGTCATGGAACTCACCCACGTCGCCAGCCTGTACCACGACGACGTCATGGACGAGGCCGAGATGCGCCGGGGCGTCCCCTCGGCCAACAGCCGGTGGGACAACACCGTCGCCATCATGGTCGGCGACTTCCTGTTCTCCCGCGCGTCCTCGACGGTCGCGACCCTCGGCACCGACTACGTGTTGCTGCAGGCCGAGACGTTCGCCCGCCTCGTGCAGGGCCAGATCGCCGAGACCCGCGGCCCCGGCGCCGAGGACGACCCGCTCGAGCACTACCTCGAGGTGGTCGCCGACAAGACCGGGTCGCTGATCGCGGCGTCCACGGTGTTCGGCGGCATGGTCTGCGGCGCCCCGCAGGAGGTGCTGGACGCCCTGGCCGCCTACGGCGAGGAGATCGGCGTCGTCTTCCAGCTGAGCGACGACCTGATCGACATCGCGTCCGACACGTCGGGCAAGACGCCGGGCACCGACCTGCGGGAGGGCGTCCCGACGCTGCCCGTGCTGATGCTGCGTGCGTCGGCCGGCCCCGACGACGCGCGCCTGCTCGAGCTGACGTCGCGGCCGATCACCGACGAGGACGAGGTCGCCGAGGCGCTCGCCGCCCTGCGCGCCCACCCGGTGCTGGAGGAGGCCCGCGCCGAGGTCGAGCGCCGGGCCGAGCTGGCCCGCGGCTACCTGTCCCGCCTGCCCGAGGGGCCCGCCCGCGACGCACTGTCGGCCCTCTGCGACCAGGTGGTCTCCCGCTCCCACTGAGCCGCCGTGACATTTCCGGGTGGCAGGACCCCAAGGATCCTTGGGGTCCTGCCACCCGGAAATGTCACGGGAACCGTCACACGCCCCGACGCGCTAGCTTGGGCGCATGAGCATCGATCCGCACGCCCCCGCAGTCGAGGTCGCCCGGCGCGTCCGGGCGGGGGAGTGGAGCGCGGTCGAGGTGACCCGCACCGCGCTCGCCGCAGCCGAACGCCTCGACCCCGTCCTCGGCGCGTTCGCCGCGATCACCCGCGAGCGGGCGTTCGCGCAGGCTGCCTCGGTCGACGCGGCCGTGGCGCGCGGCGAGGACCCCGGGCCGCTGGCCGGCGTCCCGGTGCCGATCAAGGAGCTCACCGAGGTCGAGGGCCTCCCCTTCGAGGCCGGCAGCCGCGCGCTCGTCGGCAACATCGGCCGCCGCACCGACGCCGTCGCCCAGCGACTCGTCGACGCAGGGTCCACCACGCTCGGCACCACCGCCGCCCCCGAGTTCGGCTTCCCGGCCTACACCGAACCGGCCGGCCGCCTCCCGGCCGTCAGCCCCTGGGACACGCGGCGCGGCGCCGGCGGCTCCTCCGGGGGAGCCGCCGCGGCCGTGGCCGCCGGCATCGTCCCGATCGCGCACGCCTCCGACGGGGGCGGCAGCATCCGCATCCCCGCGGCGTCCTGCGGCATCGTCGGGCTCAAGCCCTCCCGGGGCGTCGTGAGCACTCTCCCCACCCGCACGCCCGGCCCCGGCCTGGTCTGTGACGGCGTCGTCAGCCGCACGGTCGCCGACACGGCGCTCGGCCTCGACGTGCTGGCCCCGGACGCCCCATGGGGCAGCCTCCTCGCCGCCCTCGACCGGGAGCCCGGCCGCCTGCGCATCGGCGTGACCACCCAGCCGGTCATCTCCGACACCGCCGCGGTCCACCCGGCCTGCGTCGCGGCCGCGACCACCGTGGCCGGCTGGCTGGCCGACCTCGGCCACGAGGTCTCGGACGCCCCGCGCGCCTTCCCCGCCGAGCGCTGGGCGGCCTTCGACGTGGTCTGGGCAACGGGGGCGGCCTCGATCCCGCTGCCGCCCGAGGTGGAGGACGAGCTGACCCCCATGACGTCCTGGCTGCGATCGCGGGGGCGCCGCGTGAGCGGGGCCGAGTACGCGCAGGCGATGGCCGCCATCCAGCTGCTTGAGTACGAGGTCGACCAGAACTGGGCCGGCCTGGACGTCGTCCTGACCCCCACGCTCGCCCAGCCGCCAGCCTTCGTCGGGGCGCTGCGCAACGACGCCGACCCGGCCGCAGACTTCGCCGCCCAGATCGACCACACGCCCTGGACGTCGGTGGCCAACCTCACCGGGCGTCCGTCGATCAGCCTGCCGCTGGTGCGGGCCGAGGTCGACGGCCAGACCCTGCCCATCGGCGTCATGCTGACCGGCCGCCGCGGGCGCGACGACGTCCTCCTCCGGCTCGCTGCACAGCTGGAGTCCGCCCACCCGTGGCCACCGGTGGCGCCGCTGGCCTGAGCCCGCGGCGTCCGGGCCCGGAACACAGAGGGCCCCCTCGCCCGCGCGCATAAGGAGCTACACGCGGGAGAGGGGGCCGTTCTGGGTTGCCCCGTGGCGGTCAGGCCACGTAGCGCTGGTACGCCGGCAGGGTGAGGAAGTCCGGGTACTCGTCGGCCAGGGCGACCTCCTGGAAGAGGCCGCGGGCGTCGTCGTACCGGTCACCCTCGAAGCGCTCGAGGCCGTTGAACACGTCGTCGAACACCTCGCCGAGCCACTCGGTGGTGACCTCGTTGCCCTCGACGGTCGTGACCCCGGCGTTGCGCCACTGCCAGATCTGCGAGCGCGAGATCTCGGCGGTGGCCGCGTCCTCCATGAGGTCGTGGATCGCCACGGCACCGTTGCCCCGCAGCCAGGCCTCGATGTAGCGGATGCCGACATCGATGTTGGTGCGGACGCCGGCGTCGGTCACCGTCGAGCCCGGGATCTCCAGGGAGATCAGGGCCTTGTCGTCGGGGACGACGTCCTCGCGGAGGCGGTCGATCTGGTTCGGGTTGTCCCCGAGCTTGGCGTCGAACACCTCCTTGCAGACGGGCACGAGGTCCGGGTGCGCCACCCACGAGCCGTCGAAGCCGTCGTCGGCCTCGCGGTTCTTGTCCTCGCGCACCTTGGCCAGCGCGTTCTCCGTGACCTCCGGCTTACGGCGGTTCGGGATGAACGCCGCCATGCCGCCCATCGCGCTGACGCCACGGCGGTGGCAGGCGCGGACGAGCTGCAGGGCGTAGGACCGCATGAACGGCACCGCCATCGTGACCTGCGCGCGGTCGGGCAGGACGAAGTCCTCGCCACGGTCGCGGTAGTTCTTGATGATGCTGAACAGGTAGTCCCAGCGCCCGGCGTTGAGGCCGGAGCTGTGCTCGCGGAGCTCGTAGATGATCTCCTCCATCTCGAACGCGGCCGTGATCGTCTCGATCAGGACCGTCGCGCGGATGGTGCCCTGGGGCAGGCCGAGGAGGTCCTGGGCCTTGACGAAGATGTCGTTCCAGAGGCGGGCCTCGAGGTGGCTCTCGATCTTCGGCAGGTAGAAGTACGGTCCACGGCCCCGAGCCAGCAGCTCACGGGCGTTGTGGAAGAAGTACAGGCCGAAGTCCACGACACCGGCGACCATCGGCTTGCCGTCGACAAAGAGGTGCTTCTCGTCGTAGTGCCACCCACGGGGGCGGACGATGATGGTCGGCGTCCTCTCGGCGGTGACCGCGTACTCCTTCTCCGGGGAGGAGAACGAGATGGTGCCACGGATCGCGTCGTAGAGGTTCTGCTGCCCGCCGATCATGTTGTCCCACGCCGGCTGGTTGGCGTCCTCGAGGTCGGCCAGCCAGGTCAGCGCACCCGAGTTGAGCGCGTTGATGGTCATCTTGCGCTCGGTGGGGCCGGTGATCTCGACGCGGCGGTCCTCCAGCCCGGGGGCCAGGGGAGCGCCCTTCCAGCTGTCGTCGGCCCGGATGTGGGCCGTCTCCGGCAGGAACGTCGGGTCGGTGCCCTGCGAGATCGCCTCACGCCGGGCCTTGCGGGCGGCGAGGAGCTCGTCGCGGCGCTCGGTGGCCAGGTCGTTCAGCTCGACGATGAAGTCGACGGCCTCCGGGGTGAGGATCAGCTCCTCGCCCGGAGCGGTGTCGGGCGCCTGCTTGCTGAACCGCGGGTTGAAGTCAGGGTTGGTTCCCTGGGTCATGTGTTTTTCCCTTCCCGGTTGGGGCTGCCTGTCAGTGGAACTGCTCGGACTCGGTGGAGCCGGCCAGCGCCGTGGTGGAGCTCTCGGGGTTGACGATCGTGGCGACGGCGTCGAAGTAGCCGGTGCCGACCTCGCGCTGGTGCTTGGTGGCGGTGTAGCCGCGGGACTCCGAGGCGAACTCCTCCTCCTGCAGCTTCACGTAGGCGGTCATGCCCTCGCGGGCGTAGCCGTGCGCCAGGTCGAACATCGAGTAGTTGAGCGCGTGGAAGCCGGCCAGCGTGATGAACTGGAAGGCATAGCCCATGGCGCCCAGCTCGCGCTGGAACTTGGCGATCGTCGCGTCGTCGAGGTGCTTCTTCCAGTTGAACGACGGCGAGCAGTTGTAGGCGAGCAGCTGGTCGGGCTTCTCGGCCTTGACAGCCTCGGCGAACTGACGGGCGTACTCGAGGTCGGGAGTACCCGTCTCCATCCAGATCAGGTCGGCGTAGTCGGCGTAGGCGATCGCGCGGTCGATCGACGGCTCGATGCCGTTCTTGACCTTGTAGAAGCCCTCGGAGGTGCGCTCACCGGTGATCCACTTGGCGTCGCGCTCGTCGACGTCGGAGGTGATCAGCGTGGCGGCCTCGGCGTCGGTGCGGGCGATGATGACCGACGGGACGCCGGACACGTCAGCCGCGAGGCGAGCGGCGTTCAGGGTGCGCTCGTGCTGCTTGGTGGGGATGAGCACCTTGCCGCCCAGGTGGCCACACTTCTTCTCGGACGCGAGCTGGTCCTCCCAGTGCACGCCGGACGCACCGGCGGCGATCATGCCCTTCATGAGCTCGTACGCGTTGAGCGGGCCACCGAAGCCGGCCTCGGCGTCGGCCACGATCGGGACGAGCCAGTTGTCGACGGTGGAGATGCCCTCGAGGTGCTCGATCTGGTCGGCGCGCATGAGCGCGTTGTTGATGCGGCGGACGACGGCCGGCACCGAGTTGGCGGGGTACAGGCTCTGGTCGGGGTAGGTCTGGCCCGAGAGGTTGGCGTCACCGGCGACCTGCCAGCCGGACAGGTAGATGGCCTTGAGGCCGGCCTTGACCTGCTGAACGGCCATGTTGCCGGTCAGCGCGCCGAGCGAGTTGATGTAGTACCCGTCGCCCTTGTTGACCTCGTCCCACAGGATCTCCGAACCACGCTTGGCGAGGGTGAACTCCTCCTGCACCTTGCCACGCAGGCTCATGACGTCCTCGGCGGAGTAGTCGCGACGGACGTTCTTCCAGCGGGGGTTGGTTGCCCAGTCGTTGGCCAGGGATTCGGCGGTGATCTCCGACATGTTCTTCTCCTTATGTGTCGGTGGCTGCGTTGCCTCCGTGACTTCATCTTCTCGACGTCGAGATACAGCCGCCAGAGGGTTCCCATGTCAATTTCTGACGTTTTTCACTAGACTGAAATTGTGACTTCGTCGCCCTGGCAGCGCCGCCAGAACGCTCCTGAACCCGACCCGATGGACGATGCCTTCACCCTCGGGAGGCGGCTGAACGCCCTGCGCAAGAGCCGCCGGATGACCCTCGCCCAGGTGTCGGAGGCCATCGGCGTCGCGATCTCCCAGCTGTCGCTGATCGAGAACGGCAAGCGCGATGCCAAGCTCTCCACCGTGCAGGCGCTGGCCAAGCTGTACGGCGTGACGCTGGACGCCCTCCTGGCTGGCCCGACCACCAAGCGGACCCAGCTCGAGATCGAGCTCGACGGGTTCATGCGCTCGCCGCTGGCGACCTCGCGGGGCCTCCCGCCGATCCGCGTCGGGCCGCGCACCCCGACCGACGTCCTGGAGGCGATGGTCGCGCTGCACCGCGAGGTGCTCCGCCTCTCGGAGCAGCACATCGCCACGCCCGAGGAGGCGCGTCGGGCGAACACCGTCCTCCGCGGCCAGATGCGCGACCGGGGCAACCACTACGGCGAACTGGAGGCCAAAGCGTCCGAGCTGTTGAGGGCCGTGCGGCACGACGGCGGGCCGTTCACCACCAAGGACGTCAACGCGCTCGCGCGCCACCTGGGCTTCGAGGTCCGGCACGTCGACGACCTGCCCCACTCGACCCGGTCGGTGATCGACCTGCGCAACCACCGGATCTACCTGGCCCGGCAGGCGTCCACGGTCGGGCACGACCAGCGCTCGGTGCTGCTGCAGGCGCTCGGCCACCACGTGCTCGGGCACACGCCGCCGGCCGACTACGCCGAGTTCCTCGCCCAGCGCGTGCAGACCAACTACCTGGCCGGCGCGATCACCCTGCCCGAGGCGGGGGTGGTGGCGATGCTGCGCGCCGGCGCCGACGCGCGCGACCTCGACGTGGGCGACATCGCCGACGCCTTCAAGGTGTCGTGGGAGACCGCGGCGCACCGCGTCACCAACCTGACCACCCGCCACCTCGGGTTCCCGCTGCACTTCGCGAAGGTGCACGAGACCGGCACCGTGTACAAGGCGTACGAGAACGACGGCATCGTCTTCCCCATGGACCCGACCGGCGCCATCGAGGGCCAGCCGGTGTGCCGGCAGTGGGCCTCCCGGCAGGTGTTCGAGCGGGGCGTCGCCGAGGGCGAGGCGTTCCACCAGTTCACCGACACCCCGGCGGGCACCTACTGGGACAGCGTGCGGGTCGAGCGCACCGCCGGCGGGCGCTACTCGATCGCGCTGGGCACCGACTTCGTCAACGCCAAGTGGTTCCGGGGCCGGGACACCCGGGTCCGCACGCGCTCGACGTGCCCCGACGAGGCCTGCTGCCGGCGCCCTCCGACCGACCTGCTGGCCGCGTGGGGCGGGCAGGTGTGGCCGAGCGCCCGCGCGCGCACGCACATGATGGCCGCGCTGCCGCCGGGCGCCTTCCCCGGCGTCGACGAGACCGAGGTGTACACCTTCCTGCAGGCGCACGAGGCCGACGGCTGATCGGGCCCGGCCGGCGGGGCGGCCCGCCGGTAGGCTCCTGCCTCGTGAAGTACATCTCCACCCGCGACGTCGACGGCCGGGCCCCGCTGCCGTTCTGCGACATCCTGCTCGAGGGCCTGGCCCCCGACGGCGGCCTCTACCTGCCCGAGAGCTACCCGAGGGTGGACGCCCCGACGCTGGCCTCGTGGCGTGCCCTGCTCGCCGTCGAGGGCTACCCGGCGCTCGCCGCGGCCGTGCTGGGGCTGTACGTCGACGACATCGGCGACGCCGACCTGCGTGCGATCTGCGAGCGTGCGTACACCGCCGAGAAGTTCTCCGACGCCGCGATCGTGGGGCTGACGGACCTGGGTGACGGCGTCTCGCTGGGGCACCTGAGCAACGGGCCGACCGCCGCGTTCAAGGACATGGCGATGCAGCTGCTCGGCGAGCTGTTCGAGTACGAGCTCGAGCGCCGCGACCGCACGCTGACGATCCTGGGCGCCACCTCGGGCGACACCGGGTCGGCCGCCGAGTACGCGATGCTCGGCAAGGAGCGCGTACGGGTGTTCATGCTGACCCCCGCGGGCCGGATGAGCCCGTTCCAGCAGGCGCAGATGTTCAGCATCGACGACGCGGCGATCACCAACATCGCCCTCGACGGCGTCTTCGACGACTGCCAGGACCTGGTCAAGGAGGTCAACGCCGACCTGGCCTTCAAGGCCGAGCACTCCCTCGGCGCCGTCAACTCGATCAACTGGGCCCGGCTCGTGGCGCAGGTCGTCTACTACGTCGCGCTCTGGCTGCGCGCCACCGAGCGCGACGACGAGCGGGTCACCTTCGCCGTGCCCTCGGGCAACTTCGGCAACATCTGTGCCGGCCACATCGCCCGCGAGATGGGCATCCCGATCGACACCCTCGTGCTCGCCACCAACGAGAACAACGTGCTCGCGGAGTTCTTCGCCACCGGCGTCTACCGCGTGCGCGGGACGGCCGAGACCCTCGAGACCTCGTCGCCGTCCATGGACATCTCGAAGGCCTCCAACTTCGAGCGGTTCGTCTTCGACCTGATCGGCCGCGACGCGTGGGCGATCCGGCGGCTGTTCGGGCGTGACCTGTCCCGCGACGGGCTGTTCATCCTCACCGGGTTGCCCGAGTTCGTCGAGGTGCGCGAGCGCTTCGGCTTCGTGGCCGGCTCCTCGACCCACGCCGACCGGCTCGAGACCATCCGCGCCGAGGCCGCCCGCTCGGGCTATGTGGTCGACCCGCACACCGCCGACGGGGTCAAGGTCGCCCGCGACCTGCTCGCCGCCGGCGAGGTCACCGGCCCGGTGATCGTGCTCGAGACCGCCCTGCCGGTGAAGTTCTCGGCCACGATCGTCGAGGCCCTGGGCCACGACGTGGAGCGCCCCGAGCGCTTCGCGGGCCTGGAGGACCTGCCCCGCCACGTGCTGGCCCTGCCGAACGACGTGGACGCCCTCAAGCGCCTGATCGCCGCCGGCTGACCGCCCACAGCCCGCCTTCCGGCCGCCGACAGCCTGCGGCGACTGCAACGCGGTGCCCCTCCGGAGCGTGGATCCGGTGACGGACTCTCGAAGGAGCACCCATGGACCGCCGCGATCTCTTCCGCACCGCTCTGGCGCTCGGGCTGGCCGCGTGGGCCACGGGGTGCGCGTCGAGCACCACCGGTGGCCGCGAGGTGCTCGGGCAGGACGCCTCGACGCTGGCCGCCGCCGTGAACACCACCTGGCAGGCGATGACGGGCGAGGAGGGCGTCGAACTCGACGGCGCCAACGCGATCTGGGCCCAGCGCGACCACGGTTGGAAGCAGCCCTACCTCGACGCGCTGACCTCGCACGCCCTGCCCGCTCTGCTACGCGCCGAGACCGCGCCGGTCTCGGTCGGGCTGCCGAAGTTCGAGGTCCGCACCGAGGCGGCGCTGGCCGACGCGCTGGCGGCGATCGGCGTCCGGGACGCCTTCGACCCCGACCGGGCCGACTTCTCGCCCATGACCGCCCGTGAGCGGTTGCACATCGGGTTCGTCCAGCACCAGGCGGTGGTGGCCATCGACGAGAAGGGCATCGAGGCCGCGGCGGCGACGGCGATCGGGATGGAGGCCGGCGGCTCCGCCGGCCCGCCCAAGCAGCTCACCTGCGACCGCCCGTTCGGCTACGCGCTGGTGCACCTCGCCACGGCCACGCCGCTGTTCGTGGGCGTGGTGGCCGACCCCAGCGCCTGACACCCCTTGGGCAGGTCTGGTAGGCAAGGGGCATGAACACCCCCGTCCTGGACCGTCCCCTGCTGACCAACCTCGCCCGCGCCGCCGCCTACGGCGGGCTCGCGCTGGTCGACCCCAACCGCGTCCGCGGCCTCGCCCGCGGCGCCTACTGGACCGCGCTGGCCGGCGCCAGCGCCGCCGAGGTCGTGGCCACGCCCGACACAGACCCCCGCGACACCGCCCCGTGGGCGGTCGCCGCCGGCAGCCTCGTGGTGGCCTCCATCGGCCTGTGGGAGCGCACGGACGCTTGGATGATCCGGGCCCTGCGCGACGCCGGCGCACGGCGTCCGCGCCTGTGGATGGCCGGGCTCACCGTGGCCGGGGTCGCCGTGCTCGCCGTGGTCGAGCGCCGCCTCGAGCGGTGGTCCGACGGCACCGACGATGAGTTCCTCCTCGACGACGACCTGCGCCGAGTGGGGGATGTCCCCGCGGACGTCCACGGCATCGTCTCCGCCCTGCTGGACGCCGTCGACGGCTACGATGCCGACCGCCTCCGCGCCCAGCTGGCCACCGCCCGCTCGGGCTCGATCGGGGACCCGCAGGCGCTCGGCTTCGAGGTCGCCGCGGACGCCCCGGCGGCCCTGCTGCACGACTTCGTGTGGCCCGTCGTGGCGACGTTCGAGCGCGCCGGGCGCTCCCACGAGGTCGTGCTCGAGGTCTCCGAGGGACGCCTGTGGCGCCTGTCGCAGTTCGTCGACGACGAGGACCTCGACCCCGAGACCGTCGACTGGTCGTGGCCGTCCGCCGACCAGCTCAGCGTCACGCCCGGCAGCCGCACCTGGGAGTGAACCCCGGGCGCGCCCCCGGCACGCTCAGATGACCGTCCACGTGTCGGGGCCCGACACCAGCCGCTGGAGGGCGGCCTCGCGGTCGGCGGGCATGGAGACCTGGCGCCGCGCCTCGTCGTCGAACACCGGGCGCGACACGTTGCGGAAGATCCCGATCGGGGACGCCGACAGGTTCTGGGTGTCGGTCAGCTGCGACAGCTCGAAGGCGAGGGTGGCGTCGGCGGCGTGCGCGTCGTGCACGACGATCGAGGCCGGGTCCACGTCGGAGGTCGCCTTCACGGCCAGCCGGCCGTCGGCGCCCCGCACCACGCACAGCTGGCCGCCAGCGTAGGTGATCGGCTCGCCGTGCACCAGCGGCATCACGGTCGGCGAGTTCAGCTCCTTCAGCGAGTCGAAGGCGCCGTCGTTGAAGATCGGGCAGTTCTGGTAGATCTCCACCAGCGAGGCGCCCCGGTTCGAGATGGCCGCCTCGAGCACCGACGTGAGGTGCTTGCGATCCGAGTCGATCGTCCGCGCCACGAACGAAGCTTCGGCGCCCAGCGCCAAGGTGATCGGGTTGAACGGGTGGTCCACCGACCCCGCCGGGGACGACTTCGTAACCTTGCCCGCCTCCGAGGTGGGCGAGAACTGGCCCTTGGTGAGGCCGTAGATGCGGTTGTTGAAAAGCATGATCGTGATGTTCACGTTGCGGCGCAGCGCGTGGATGAGGTGGTTGCCACCGATCGACAGGGCGTCCCCGTCGCCGGTCATCACCCACACCGCGAGGTCGGGCCGGGCGATCGCCACGCCGGTCGCGATCGACGGCGCCCGCCCGTGGATCGAGTGCATGCCGTAGGTGTCCACGTAGTACGGGAACCGCGACGAGCAGCCGATGCCCGAGACGATGACGGTGTTCTCGCGCTTGATCCCGAGCTCGGGCATCAGGCCCTGGAACGCGGCCAGCACGGCGTAGTCACCACACCCGGGGCACCAGCGCACCTCCTGGTCGGAGACGAAGTCCTTGCGGTTGAGCGGGGTGACCGCGAGCGGGATCCCGGCGAGTCCGGTGCTCATCAGGCGTCCTTTCCGTTGCTGGCACTGCCATCGATGACGTCGACCAGGTGGGCGGCCAGTTCGGCGGGGCTGATCGGCAACCCCCGCACGCGGCTGTAGCTCTTCACGTCGACCAGGTACTTCGCCCGCAGGATCATCGCGAGCTGGCCGGTGTTCATCTCGGGCACGATCACCTGGTCGTAGGCGCGCAGCACCTCGCCGGTGTTGGCCGGCAGCGGGTTCAGGTGGCGGATGTGCGTGACCGCGATCTTCCGCCCCGTCTCGCGCACCCGGCGCGCGGCGGCCGCGTTCGGCCCCCACGTCGAGCCCCAGCCGAGCACGAGCACGGACGCCTCGCCGTCCGGGTCGTCGACCACCAGGTCGGGGATGTCGGCGACGATCCCGTCCACCTTGGCCTGGCGCAGGGCGACCATGCGCTCGTGGTTCTCGGGGGCATACGAGATGTTGCCGGTGCCGTCGGCCTTCTCGATGCCGCCGACGCGGTGCTCGAGCCCGGGCGTCCCGGGGATGGCCAGCGCACGCGCCAGCTTCTCGTCGCGCAGGTAGGGCAGGAACGTCCCGTCCGGACCGTTGGCCTCGGTCGCGAACGCGGGGTCGATCGGCTCGATCGTCGACAGGTCGGGAATCAGCCACGGCTCGGCGCCGTTGGCGAGGTAGCCGTCCGACAGCACGATGACCGGCGTCCGGTAGCGCAGCGCGAGGCGCACGCCCTCGACGGCGGTGGTGAAGCAGTCGGCAGGCGACTGCGCGGCGATCACGGGCAGCGGGGCCTCGCCGTGGCGGCCGTACAGCGACTGCAGCAGGTCAGCCTGCTCGGTCTTGGTCGGCATGCCCGTCGACGGCCCTGCCCGCTGGATGTCGACCACGACGAGCGGCTGCTCGAGCATGACGGCCAGCGAGATCGTCTCCGACTTCAACGCCATGCCCGGGCCCGACGTCGACGTGACACCCAGGTGGCCGGCGTACGACGCCCCCAGCGCGGCACCCGCGGCAGCGATCTCGTCCTCGGCTTGGAACGTGGTGACGCCCTGGTCCTTGGCGCGGCTCAGCTCGTGCAGCACATCGGAGGCCGGCGTGATCGGGTACGCCCCCAGGAACAGCGGCAGCCCGGCCTTCGCAGACCCGGTCATCAACCCGAGCGCCATCGCCTTGTTGCCCGTGATCTGCCGGTAGGTGCCCGGGGGCACCGGCGCGGCGGCCACCTCGTAGCGCACCGCGAACGTCTCGGTCGTCTCACCGAACGCGTGCCCGGCCAGGAAGGCCGCCTTGTTCGAGTCGCGGATGTCGTGGTCGCGGGCGAACTTCTTGTCGAGGAAGTCGAGCGTGTGCTCGGCCGGGCGCGTGTACAGCCACGTCAGCAGCCCGAGGGAGAACATGTTCTTGGCGCGCGAGGCCTCCTTGCGGCCCAGCTTGAACTGCTCGACCGACGCCACCGTCAGGCCGGTGAGGTCGAGCGCGTGCACCTGGTAGTCGGCGAGCGACCCGTCCTCGAGCGGGCTGGCGGCGTAGCCGACCTTGGCCAGGTTGCGCTTGGTGAACTCGTGGGTGTCGGCGATGATGACACCGCCGCGCTTGAGGTCGGCCAGGTTGGCCTTCAACGCGGCCGGGTTCATCGCGACCAGCACGTCAGGCTTGTCGCCCGGCGTCTTGATGTCGGCGTTTGCGAAGTGCAGCTGGAAGCTGGACACGCCCGCGATCGTCCCTTGTGGGGCCCGGATCTCGGCGGGGAAGTTGGGCAACGTCGCGA
Source organism: Propioniciclava sp. MC1683 (assembly GCF_014164675.1). Taxonomy (NCBI): domain Bacteria; kingdom Bacillati; phylum Actinomycetota; class Actinomycetes; order Propionibacteriales; family Propionibacteriaceae; genus Propioniciclava; species Propioniciclava sp. MC1683. Next base: position 165,125 of record NZ_JACJFX010000006.1, read on the forward strand.
AGTCGTTGCCCAGGCTCGCCGAGTCGGAGGTGAACCGGTCACCGGTGAGCTGCATGCCGTCGCCGGAGTCCCCGGCGAAGCGGATCACGACGCGGTCGAGTGTTTGGACGTCAGTCACGGCACTTCTTTCTGAGGGTCAAGACTCAAGGGTCAACAGTAGTCGCTGGTCGAACCGGGCGGCAGCGCGGAACCGCCCCACGATCGCGCTCGCCACATCGGCGTGGTCGCCCAACGGCTCGGTGATCCGGACGCCCAGGCGTGCGATCCGCTCGCCCCACAGCCCGGGGGCCAAGGTGTAGGGCAGGACGAGCACATCCGGTCCCTGAGCCTGTCGAAGGGATTCCACAGCCTCGGCGACCGAGGGCTCGCTCAGGTAGATGTTTCCCACCCGCACGGGCACGCCGAGGGCGGCCTCCAACCGAGAAGCCACCACGGCGACCTCGGCCAGCGCCTCGGGCCGCTTCGACCCGGCCGCCGCCAGCACGACCGCATCCCCCGGACCGCCCGCCTCGGCCACCCGCGACAGCAGTGCCCGGTGCAGCGCCCCGCCCAGGTGCGGTGTCACCACCACCTCGTGCGGCACGGACGCCACCGCCTGCGGCACGTCGTGGGTGACGTGGTAGCCGGCGGCGAGGAAGCAGGGCACCACCGTGCAGTCGCCGACCGCGGCGAGGGTCTCGGGCAGCAGCACGGGCTCGATGTCGACCCACGCCGTGTGGATCGTCACGCCTGGCAGCAGCGCGCCCACCCGCCCGGTGATGCGCTCGATCAGCTCGCGCCCGGCGGGGTTGCGGGAGCCGTGCCAGGCCAGGACCAGCGTGTCGGTGGTGCTCAAATCGACCACTCCGTCTGGGCGGCCTCGGCCTCGGCCAGCGCCGCGCGGCGCTGGCGCTCGTGGCGGTAGGCGGTCCAGGCCGTCAACCCGAGCCACCCTGCCGCGAACAGGGTGAAGCCGACGGTCACCTGCTCACCGGTCAGCGCCGTGGCGTCGAACAGCGTCTTCAGGTTGGTCATGATGATCAGCCCGCCGACGGCCACGCCCATGATCCGCGCCGGGATGCGCGAGACCAGCCACGCCGCGATCGGCGCGGCCAACAGGCCGCCGACCAGCAGGGCGACCACGATGCCCCAGTCGATTCCCAACAAGCCCAGGTTCAGCACGAACCCCAGCGAGGCGGCGAACGAGACCAGGAACTCCGAGGTGTCCACCGAGCCGATCACCGTGCGCGGCGCGGTCTTGCCGGCGCTGAGCAGCGACGTCGTCGAGACCGGCCCCCAGCCGCCGCCACCGGTGGCGTCCACGAACCCGCCCGCGAGGCCGAGCGGCACGAGGAAGCGGGCAGTGTGCGGCGAGCGGCGGGCGTGCGCCACCTCCGGCGGCCGGAACGCGTAGCGCAGCAGGATGTACATGCCCAACCCGCCCAGGATCGCCGCCATCAGTGGCTTGGCCAGCGCCGTCGAGATCTGCGCCAGGAACGTCGCCCCGGCGAACGCGCCGAGAGCCCCGGGCACGCCGAGGCGCAGGACGAGCCGCCAGTCGACGTTGCCCAGCCGCCAGTGCGAGACGCCCGAGGCCACATTGGTGCCGAGTTCGGCCAGGTGCACGGACGCCGACGCCATCGCCGGGCTCAACCCGGCGATGAGCAGCAGCGACGTCGACGTGACGCCGTAGCCCATGCCGAGCGCCCCGTCGACGAGTTGGGCGGCGAACCCGACGATCCCGAGCAGGAGCAGTTGGCGCATCAGATCGACCAGCTCACCGTGGCGGCCTCCTCGGCGGCCACGTCGAACGCGCCGAACCCGCGCACCATCCCGGCCGCGAGCGTGCCGCCCGTCTGGGGGTCGACCAGCAGGAACGACCCGGTGCGGCGCGACGTCGTGTAGTCGTCGGGCGCGATGGGGGAGGCCAACCGCAGCGCGACGCGTCCGATGTCGTTGAGCTCGAGGGTCTCGGTCGGCACCGGCGCGAGCGCGTCGAGGTCGAGGCGCCCGCTGATCTCGCGGACGATGCCCTGCACCGTGCGCGTGCCGTGCTTGACCAGCACGCGCGCGCCGACGCGCAGGGGCTTCTCGGCCAGCCAGGCGACCAGGCCGCTGACGTCCTGCGTCGCCTCGGGGGCGTCGGACGCCGCCGCGATCACGTCGCCGCGGGTGATGTCGATCTCGTCGGCCAGCCGCAGCGTCACCGACTGGGACGCGAACGCCTCGGCCAGCGGCCCGTCGGCGGTGTCGATGCCGGCGACCGTCGTGCGGCGGCCCACGGGCAGCACCACGACCGGGTCGCCGACCTTCACCATACCGGTCGCGACCTGGCCCGCGTAGCCGCGGTACTCGCGGTATTCGGGGGCGGCGTCCTGCGGGCGGATCGTCAGCTGCACCGGTAGCCGGAACGGCAGCTCGGTGAGCTCGGCGCCCGCCGGGGCGGCCTCGAGGAACTCCAGCAGCGAGGGTCCCTCGTACCAGGGAGTCTTCGCCGACCGCTCGACAATGTTGTCGCCGGCCAGCGCCGACACCGGGATCGTGTGGATCTCCGCCACCCCCAGCTCCGAGGCCACGGCCCGCACCTCCGACGAAACCCGGGTGAAGGTGGCCTGGTCGAAGTCGACGAGGTCCATCTTGTTCACGGCCACGACGATCGTCGGGACCCGCAGCAGCTGCCCGACCGCGAGGTGGCGGCGGGTCTGCTCCAGGACGCCCTTGCGCGCGTCGACCAGCAGCACGAGCACGTCGGCGGTCGAGGAACCCGTGACCGTGTTGCGCGTGTACTGCACGTGGCCGGGGCAGTCGGCGAGGATGAACGTGCGGTTCGCGGTCGCGAAGTAGCGGTAGGCGACGTCGATCGTGATGCCCTGCTCCCGCTCGGCGCGCAGGCCGTCGGTCAGCAGCGCGAGGTCCACGTGGCCCAGGCCCTTGGCGGCGGAAACCCGCTCGACGGCGTCCAGTTGGTCGGACAGCACCGACTTGCTGTCGTACAGGAGGCGGCCGACGAGGGTCGACTTGCCGTCGTCCACCGACCCGGCGGTGGCGAGGCGCAGCAAGGTGCTCATCAGAAGTACCCCTCCTTCTTGCGGTCCTCCATGGCCGCCTCGGTGAGGCGGTCGTCGGCGCGGGTGGCCCCGCGCTCGGTGATGCGGGTGGCGGCGACCTCGGTGATGACGTCGGCGATGGTGGTGGCGTCCGACTCGACGGCACCGGTGCAGCTCATGTCGCCGACCGTGCGGTACCGGACGCGGCGGGTCTCGACGACCTCGCCCTCCCGCGGCTCGACGACCTCGCCGACCGCGAGCCACATGCCGTCGCGGGCGAAGACCTCGCGGTCGTGGGCGTAGTAGAGCTCGGGCAGCTCGATGCCCTCGGCCTCGATGTAGCGCCACACGTCGAGCTCGGTCCAGTTCGACAGCGGGAACACGCGCACGTGCTCGCCCGGCCGGTGCCGCGGGTTGTAGAGCGTCCAGAGCTCGGGGCGCTGGTTGCGCGGGTCCCACTGGCCGAACTCGTCGCGCAGGCTGACGACGCGCTCCTTGGCGCGGGCCTTCTCCTCGTCGCGGCGTCCGCCCCCGAAGACCGCGTCGAAGCGGTGCTCGGCGATGGCGTCCAACAGCGGCTGGGTCTGCAGCGGGTTGCGGGTGCCGTCGGCGCGCTCGAGCAGGCGGCCGTCGTCGATGTAGTCCTGCACCGCGGCGACGACCAGGCGCAGTCCGTACTTCTCGACGACGCGGTCGCGGTACTCGATCACCTCGGGGAAGTTGTGGCCCGTGTCGACGTGCATGACCGGGAACGGCACGCGGCCCGGCCAGAACGCCTTCAGCGCGAGGTGCAGCATGACCACGGAGTCCTTGCCGCCCGAGAACAGCAGCACCGGGCGCTCCAGCTCGCTGACCGCCTCGCGGATGATGTGGATGCCCTCGGCCTCCAGCTCGCGCAGGTGGCTGAGCTGTCGGGCGGGGGCGAGCTCGGTGATGCTCACTTCTCCTCCTCGGGGTGGGTGTCGGTGACGTGCAGGCCGCACTCGCTCTTGGCCAGGCCGGCCCAGCGGCCCGCGCGCGGGTCCTCGCCGGGGGCGACCGGGCGGGTGCAGGGTGCGCAGCCGATCGAGGGGTAGCCCTCCGTCAGCAGCAGGTTGATCGGGACGCCGTGGGTGCCGGCGTACTCCACCACCTCGTCGAACGTCCAGGCCGCGATGGGGTTGATCTTGACCATCTGGTGGGCGGAGTCCCACTCGACGAGCGGGGTGTCGGCGCGCAGCGGGGAGTCCTCGCGGCGCAGGCCGGTGACCCACGCCTCGTAGCTGGCCAGTTCGCGGTTGATCGGCTCGACCTTGCGCAGGCCGCAGCATTGCCGGGCGTCCCGGTCGTGGAGCTTCTCGCCGAAGGTGGCGTCCTGCTCGGCGACCGTCTGCACCGGCCACACGTCGACGATGGTCACGTCGGTGGTGGCCTCGAGCGCATCGCGGGTGCCGATGGTCTCGGGGAAGTGGTAGCCGGTTTGCAGGAACAGGGTGTCCACGCCGGGGCGGTGCTGTGCGACGAGGTGCGGCACCACCGTGTCGCCGGCCATCGAGCACGCCACGGCCAAGCTGTCACCGAACGTCTCGGACGCCCACGCCAGCACCTCGTCGGCGCTCGCGTCCGCGAACCGCTCGGACGCCTCGCGCGCCAGCGCCTCCAGCTCGGCGGCCGAGCGGCGGCGTCCGGGACCGTGCGGTGCCGGGACCACCCCGAGCGCCGAGGGCTCCACTTTTTCCTGCCGAGGGCTTGGGTTTCGGACGCCGAGGGCTTGGGTTTGGCTCATCGCAGTGCCTCCTCGTCGGCGCGGTGGGCCCACGTGGCGAACGACTCGCCCGGCGTGCGCTCGGCGGCGAACCGGCGGGTGACGCGTTCGACGTAGTCCGGCATCTCCTCGGCGGTGATCTTCAGCCCGCGCAGTGTGCGGCCCAGGCCGGCCTCCTCGCGGTCGGCCGAAGCCAGCCCGCCGCCCAGGTGCACCTGGAACGCGAACTCGTCGGCCCCGTCCGGGCTCTTGGCGATCTGGCCCTTGAGGCCGATGTCGGCGGTCTGGATGCGCGCGCAACTGTTGGGGCAGCCGTTCACGTTGAGCGTGATCGGCACGTCGAGCCCGAGGTCGGCCAGCCGGTTGTCGAGCACCTCCACGGCCGCGGTCGCGGTGTCCTTGGTGTCGACGAAGGCGAGCTTGCAGAACTCGATGCCGGTGCAGGCCATCGTGTTGCGCCGGAACGCCCCCGGGTTGGCGGTCAGTCCGAGTTCCTCGGCGGTGGCGAGCAGGGCGTCCAACCGCGCGGGGTCGACGTCGAGCACGACGACCTTCTGGTGCGGGGTGAAGGCGATGCGGCCCGACCCCGCCGCCTCGGCGGCGTCGGCCAGCTTCAGCAGCGTCGACCCCGACGAGCGGCCCACGACGGGCGCGAGGCCGACGTAGCGGCGTCCGTCTTTCTGCTCGTGGACGCCCACGTGGTCGGCGTCCCCACCCGAGGCCACGGCGGCCGGGCCGTCGGGCAGGGCATAGCCGAGGTACTCGGTCTCGAGCACCTGACGGAACTTGGCCGGCCCCCACTCGGCGAGCAGGAACTTCAGGCGAGCCTTGTTGCGTAACCGGCGGTAGCCGTAGTCGCGGAAGATCCGCACCACGCCGTGCCACGCGTCGGCGGCCCGGTCGGGGGCGACCCAGACGCCCAGCCGCTCGGCCAGGCGGGGGGCCGTCGACAGCCCGCCGCCGACCCACAGGTCGTAGCCGGGCCCGAACTCGGGGTGCACGACGCCGACCAGGGAGACGTCGTTGATCTCGTGCACCACGTCGAGGCTGGGGTGCCCGGTGATCGCGGACTTGAACTTGCGCGGCAGGTTGGTCAGCTCGGGGTCGCCGATGAACCGGTCGACGATCTCGGTGATGGCGGGGGTGGGGTCGATGATCTCGTCGGCGGCGATGCCGGCCACCGGCGAGCCGAGGATCACGCGCGGGGTGTCGCCGCACGCGGTCGTGGTCTGCAGCCCGACCGATTCGAGCCGGCGCCAGATCTCGGGGACGTCCTCGATCCGGATCCAGTGGTACTGGATGTTCTGCCGGTCGGAGATGTCGGCGGTGTCGCGGGCGAAGTCGACGCTGATCTGGGCGACGACGCGCAGTTGGTCCAGCGTCAGGGCGCCGCCGTCGATGCGCACGCGCAGCATGAAGTACTCATCGGACAGCTCGTCGGCCGACAGGTTGCCGGTGCGGCCGCCGTCGATGCCCTGGCGACGTTGGGTGTAGAGGCCCCACCAGCGCATGCGGCCGTGCAGGTCGTCGTGCGGGATGGAGGCGAAGCCCTCGCGGGCGTAGATCGTCTCGATGCGCTCACGGACGTTCAGGCCGTTGTCGGCGGCCTTGAACTCCTCGTTGTGGTTGAGGGGGTCGTGGCCGTCGACGAGCCACTGGCCGTTGCTGCGGCCCTCGCGGGGTGGGCGTACCTTCGCGCCCGGCAGGGCGGCGGAGTGCACGGAGGTGTCGGTGCTCATGGTGGTGTCCTCGGGTTGCGGCCCCGCTGACCGGACGCACGCCCAAGGGTGGCTTGGGCATGGCGAAGAATGGGGAGTCCGGGCAACGCGGCCCGGCGGTCAGATGGAGAGGTGCGGGCGCGTCAGCAGCCGCGACAACACTGCGAGGAACGGACGCGCGCGAAGTCCACGTGGGCGCGGCCCACGAGCTTCGGCATCCGGTTCAGCATGGTTGAACGCTAACGGACTGCGCGGCCGGTCACGAACTGGCGGTCCAACATGTGGGCGCCTTTACGTGAGTTCTTCGACCAGGTCGCCTGCGGACGCCGCGGGCTTCGGCAAGTCGTCGCTCCACTCGAGGGCGTCGAAGGGGCACTCCTCGATGCAGATGCCGCAGTACAGGCACAACGACCAGTCGATCGAGAACGCGTCCAGGATGTTGTGGGTGCGCTGTCGCGGCCCGGGCGGGCTGCCCGGGATCGGTTCGGCGTGGCTGCTCAGCGCGATGCACCAGGCGGGGCACTCGCGCACGCAGATCATGCACGAGGTGCACTTGTCGTAGATGAGCTTGATCGACCGGTGGGCCGGACCCGATCCCTGAGCCTGTCGGTCGGGTCCCTGAGCCTGTCGGTCGGGTCCCTGAGCCTGTCGAAGGGTCACCGCCGCCTCCTGACCCGGCCGCCCTGCACGGACGCCGCGACCTCCTCGGGGGACGCGGGCCCGCCCTCGCGCTCGCCCCACACATCGGGGTCCGGGACGCCCGGGGGCACCATCCGCCGCCGCCCGGCCGCGACCGTCTCGCCGGGCTCCTTCGCGCCCGGCCAGGGCCGGACCACGCGGGCGGCCAGCACGGCGTCCCGGCGCAGCGGGTGCCCGACGGCCCCCTCGCGCAGCAGCAGCGGGCGGTTGTCGCCGCCGTCGAAGTCGAGGCCGAAGAAGTCGCGCACCTCGCGCTCGTGCCAGGTCGCGCCGGCGACGAGGTCACCCAGGCTGGGCAGCGAGCCCCCGTCCCGTGGGGCCAGGGCCTCGACCCGGACGCCCTCGCTGTCGGCGTCCGGGGCCATGCGGACCACCACGCGAATGGCGTCCTCACGCCCGATCTCGTCGACCCCGCCCAGCCAGTCGAACCAGGTGTGGCCCTCGGCCAGGGCGGCCTCGACCGCCGGACGCCAACCCGCGGCGTCCACGCGCCGCACCTCGTCAGCCATCGGTCCGGCCCGCCGTGGAGTAGTGGGCTTCGATCAGCGCCGCGAGCGCCTCGGGGGAGGGCGGGCAGCCGGGAAGGTAGTGGTCGACAGGCACGAGCTGGTCGACACCCTTGGTGACCACGGGGGAGTCCCAGTAGGGGCCGCCCGCGGAGGCGCACGCCCCGAACGAGACGATCGACGCGCCGGGGTGGGCGGCCACGATGCGGGCGACGGCCGGGGCGACGGCGTCCGTCACGGTGCCGGCGACGGCGAGCAACACGCGCGCGCCGTCGGGCGGGGAGGCGACCTCGGGGCGTCCGGCAGTGGCGGCGTCGGTCTCGACGACGCAACAGGCCAGGCCGATCGCGCCCACGACGAGCGAACCGTCGCCGAACCAGTCGTAGTACCGCACCGCCCCAGCCTGCCACAGGCCGTCCCACTAGGCTGGGACCGGTCCGATGGAGACATGCGGGAGGAGGCGAGCGGTGTTCCGCGCTGTGGGGGCACGGCTGGCCGTGCTCGGCGCCGACATGGGTGCTGCGTTCCGGCTGCGCCCGGTGCGGATCGGGCTGCTCGGCACCATCCTGCTCGCGCTGGGGTCGCTGTCGCCGGCCTACCTGCCGCAGGCGTCCCCGTACTGGCCGACGATGCGCGCGCTGGGCCTCGACACGTGGCTCGCGCGGGCGCTCGCCACCGGCATGGTGATCGGGGCCGTGGGGCTGCTGATCTTCGCGTGGTACCGGCTGCGCCCGGCGGTCTACCGCGACGTCAAGCACTGGGCGGTGCTGGCCTGGTGGTCGCTGCCGCTGCTGTTCGCGCCGCCGATCTTCAGCCACGACGCCTACTCCTACGCCGCGCAGGGCTGGCTGATCCACAACGGGCTGAACCCCTACGAGGTGTCGCCGTCGGTGCTGCCCGGGCCGTTCGCCGACCAGGTCGCCTGGCTGTGGCGCTACACCCCCGCGCCGTACGGCCCCCTGGGGCTGCAGATCTCGCACTGGCTGGTCGACCTCGCCGGGCTCAACCCCTACTACTCGGCGGTGCTGCAGCGGCTGCCCGCGCTGGTGGGGGTGGGCCTGATCGTGCACCTGCTGCCGCGCATCGCCCGCCAGATGGGCCTCGACCCGCGCCGCACCGCGTGGTTCGCCACCATCAACCCGCTCATGGTCATCGACCTCGTCGGCGGTGCCCACAACGATGCGCTGATGCTGGGACTGGTCGTGCTGGCGATCTGGTGCGCCTACCGCGGCTGGTTCTGGGTGGCGATCCTGGCCGTGGGAGTGGCCATGGCGGTGAAGCAGCCCGCCCTGCTGGCGGCCGTCCCCGTGGCGGTGATCGGGTCGGGCTGGGCGTCCTGGCGGTTGCGGGACGTGCTGCGCTTCCTGCCCCGAGCCCTGCTGGTGCTGGCCGGCGTGGTCGGGGTGTTCGCGGGCATCTCGGCGCTGACCGGCCTCGGGTTCGGGTGGCTGAACGCCATGGGCGTGCCGAGCATGATCGTGACCCTGGCACCCCTGTCGCTGCTGGGTTGGGCGCTGCAGCAGGGTTTGGTCGCGCTGGGCATGACGGGTGCCGCGGCCGCGATCCCGCCGTTCGTGCAGACCCTGTCGTACGTGATCGCGTTCGGTCTGATCGCTTGGCTCGGCGTCCGGTTCGCGCGGACCCGGCCGATCACGTTCCTGGCTTCGGCCTACCTGGCCTTCGCCGTGTTCGGACCCGCGTTGCACACGTGGTACCTGCTGTGGGGTGCGGTGTTCCTCCCCCTGGCGCACACCAGCTCGCGCACCCTGCGCCGCGCCGCCGCGGTCACCTCGGTCATGCTCGTCTACGGCGCCGGCAACCTGGCCTGGCGCAACGACGCGGTCGCCCTCGTGCTGGCGGCCGTCGCCGCCGCCCTGGTCTGGCTGGTCCTCCGTGCCCGGGCCCGCCGCACCGTCCTGCCGGTCGAGCCCAGCATCCCCAGCGAGGTGCCCGTCGGTTCGGCGCACGAGGCGCAGATCGCGCCGCGCCACCGCGGAGCCGGGCCCGCGGCGTCCGACCCCGTAGCCTGAACCCGATCGAAGGAGACCACCATGACCACCGACGAGCTCATCGTCGAGGCCCGTGAGGGCGTCGGCCACCTCGTGCTCAACCGCCCCCGGGCGATCAACGCTCTCACCCCCGCGATGCTGCGGGGCATCCACGAGGCGCTGGACGACTGGAGCGACGAGGGCTCGATCGTCCGGGTCGAGATCTCGGGTGCCGGCGAGCGCGGCCTGTGCTCGGGCGCCGACGTGCGCGCGCTGCGCGAGCACGTGCTCACTGGCGGCGACCACATGGAGTTCTTCGAGGTCGAGTACGCGATGAACGCCGCGATCAAGGCGTTCAACAAGCCGTACATCGCGCACATGCGCGGAATCACGATGGGCGGCGGCCTCGGCGTCTCGGCGCACGGCTCGCGCCGCATCGCCTACCCCGACTCGGCCTTCGCGATGCCCGAGACGATCATCGGCTTCATCCCCGACGTCGGCATCCTCTACTACCTGGCCCAGGCGCCCGGCGAGCTGGGCACGCACGTCGCCCTCACCGGCAACCCGATCAACGCCACGGACGCCGTGCTCGTCGGGTTGGCCGACGAGATCGACGAGGCCGACGGCGAGGCCCCGGCGTCGCAGCTGGCCGCCTGGCAGGGCTGGATCGACGAGTGCTACGCCACCGACGACCCCGCCGAGGTGCTCGCCCGGCTCGAGGCGCACGACGACCCCGCCGCGAACGCGGCCGCCGCGGATCTCCGCAAGCGCTGCCCGCTCTCGGTCGCGGTGACGCTGGAGGCGATCCGGCGCGCGAAGGGCATGGGTTCGGTCGAGGAGGTGCTGGCCCAGGACCTCACCGTGGCGCGCCACCTGATCCCGCGCCCAGACTTCCTCGAGGGCGTCCGCGCCCAGCTGGTCGACAAGGACCGCAACCCGGTCTGGCAGCACGCCCGGGTCGAGGACGTCACCCGCGACGAGGTGCTCGCCTGCTTCGCGTGACTCAGCGCGCGTAGTCGACGACGACCGGCGCGTGGTCGCTGATCCGCGCGTCGGCGGACGCCTCGCGATCGGTCCCGGCGGCCACGGCCGTGCGGGCGAGCCCGGGGGAGGCCAGGTGGTAGTCGATCCGCCAGCCCGAGTCGCGGTCGAACGCGCCCGGCATCCAGGACCACCACGAGTATGGCCCGTCGGCCTCGGGGTGCTGCGACCGCACCACGTCGACCAAGGTGCGCGGGCCGAGGAGTGAGCCGAACCACGCCCGCTCCTCGGGCAGGAAGCCCTCCTTCTGGTTGGCGCCACGCCAGTTCTTGAGGTCCTGCCGGCCGTGCGCGACGTTGAAGTCGCCCATCACCAGGAACTCGCGCCCCTCGCGGGCGGCCGTGCGCCGCGCGGTCACGAGGTAGGCGCGCAGCGACGCCAGGAACCGCATCTTGCGCCGGTACTTGGGCAGGTCGGCCTCGGGGCCGACCACGGGGGCGCCCTTGGTGACGTACACCGACCCCACGGTCAGCGGACGCCCCGGCAGGTCCAGGTCCACCTCGATGTAGCGCCCCTCGGGGTCGAAGGTCCGGTTGCCGAACCCCTGCCGCACGGCGGTGGGGGCGACCCGTGAGACGACGGCGACCCCGTTGCGTCCGGGCAGGTTTCCGGGGTGGTAGGCGACGTGCATGTCGCCGAAGACGCCCTCGGGCACGTGGTTCGCGGGCGCGCGCATCTCTTGGAGGGCGATGACGTCGGGGCGGCGGTCGTGCAGCCAGTCGCCGAAGCCGCGCCGCTGGGCCGCCCGGATGCCGTTGACGTTGAACGACGCGACGCGGAGCGCGTCGGTCACGGGAGCGGGACGGCCGCCGAGGCGGCGCCCAGAGCCCCCAGCACGAGCGCGGGCACGGTGTGCGCACCGGTGGCGCCCCGCGCGCGGCGCTTCTCGCCGAACCGGAAGATCGCCTTCTCCCCGGCGATCGAGAACGCGGTGGTCAGCCCGACGATGGCGGCCCCGACGGCCGCCGACTTCGCCGGCTCGGTGCGCACGGCCTCGAAGACCTCGTCGAAGGCGTCAGGGCCCTGCGGCCCGGTCGGCGCCGCCTTCTGCGGCCGGGCGAGCACCCAGCCGACGCCGCCGGCGGTGAGCAGGCCGGTCTTCAGCACGGTCCGCGCGGCACGGGACCGGACCAGGTCGGGCAGGGCGTACCACGCGACGGTGGTCAGGCCCATGACGGCGGCCTGGGCCACGTTCGCGCGGGCGGGGGTCAACTCGGTCGGCGTCATGCCCCCAGCCTGCCATGCTGGCGCCATGGACATGACTCCGGTGGACTGGGCCGTGGGGGAGTGGACGCACGCGCCGGCGTCCGTGGTCGTCGAGGGCGGTGCCCTGGTGGTCGGGGCTGTCGAGGGCAGCGACGCGTGGCGGGTCACGTCGTACGGGTTCACGCACGACTCCGAGCACGGGCTGCTGGCGCCCCTCCCGCAGGACGCCGCGGTCGAGGTCACCTTCGTGGTCGACTACGCCGAACAGTTCGACCAGGCCGGCGTGCTGCTGCGCGCGGCCGAGGACCGCTGGATCAAGGCCGGGGTCGAGGTGGCCGACGGCGTCCCGCAGGTGGGTGCGGTGGTGACGAACCCGGTCAGCGACTGGTCGGTCGGGCCGGTGCCCGCGTGGGTCGGGAGGAGCGTCACCGTGCGGGCCTCCCGCTCGGGGGACGCCGTGACCATCCGGGCCGGGATCGCGGGCGAGCCGCTGCGGCTGGTGCGGGTGGCGCCGTTCCCCGCCGACGCGGCCGTCGAGGCGGGGCCGTACTGCTGTGCCCCCACCCGCGCCGGGCTGGTGGTTCGCTTCACGCGGTGGGCGACGGGGCCCGCCGACGCGGCGCTCCACGGCTGAGCGGGTCAGACGGCGAGCGCGCCCTCCAGCCACTCCACGACCGGACGCCCCGCGCGCCAGTCCGCGCGCACCCGGTCGAGGATCTCGGGGGTGTGGATGATCGGGGCGAACCCGTGGTCGCGCATCAGCGTCAGCGACCGGTGACGCAGCAGGTCGATGCGCGGGTGGTCGCGGTCATGACCGCGCGGCGCGGTCTTGAGGGTGTCCCCGGTGAGGACCAGGCCCGAACCCACGGCGTCCGCGACGAGCCGGGCGAGGACGTCGCCGGCCGGCCCGGCCACCGCCGAGCGGTAGGCGGCGAGCCGGTCGGGATCGGCGCGGTAGAAACCGACGCCCGCGCGCACCCCCGACGAGGAGACCTCGACGTAGTAGCCCAGGGCCTCGCCCACCCGCACGAACGCGCCCTGGTGGGTCTTGTAGGGCGACTTGTCGGCGCGGAACCGCACGTCCCGGTTCGGCCGGAACACCTTGGCCGGGCCGAACTCGGCCTCCAGCTCCTCGGCGAGCGCGACGATCGGGCCGCGCACCGCCTCGTCGTAGACGTGGCGGTACGCCGTGAAGTACTCGCGGGTGTTCTCCAGCTCGAGCCGGTCGTAGAAGTGCAGGGCGGCCTCGGGGAACCCGGTGAACATGCGCCCGAGCCTAGCCGTGGCGCTCCCAGGGCTCGACCGGCCCGGGCACGACGCGGAACCGCTCGAGCTGGGGGTGGTGCCGGTAGCCGCGCGTTCGTCCGGTCAGGACCGCCTGCGCCAGCAGGGCCTCGCGCCAGCACGCCACCAGCCCCTGACGGTCCAGGTGGGCCGGGTCCAGTGACCAGAGCCGCACGCGGTCAGCGGTAGTTGGTGAACTGCACCGCGAAGTCGTAGTCGGCGTCGCGGATCAGCTTCTGCACCGCCTGCAGGTCGTCGCGCTTCTTGCTCGAGACGCGCAGTTCGTCGCCCTGGATCTGGGTCTTGACGCCCTTGGGGCCCTCGTCGCGGATCAGCTTGGCGATCTTCTTGGCGTTGTCCTGGCTGATGCCGGCCTGCATGGACGCCGTGATCTTCCAGACCTTGCCCGACAGCCGGGGCTCACCGGCGTCCAGCTGCTTCAGGGAGATGCCGCGCTTGATCAGCTTGCTCTGGAACACGTCCAGGACCGCCTTCACACGCTCCTCGCCGTTGGACTCCATCTCGATGTGGTCGCCCGACTTGCGGATCGAGGAGTCGGTGCCCTTGAAGTCGAAGCGCTGCCCGACCTCCTTGGCCGCCATGTTGATCGCGTTCTCGACCTCCTGGGCGTCGAACTTGCTGACCACGTCGAACGAGCTGTCGGATGCCATGGTTGCCTCTCGATTTGGAAGGACGGGCGGAGGGCTTGCTAGAGTATCTCCCCGCTGAGCAATCAGCATGGCAGGTTGCCCGAGCGGCCAAAGGGAGCGGTCTGTAAAACCGTCGGCAATGCCTTCGAAGGTTCGAATCCTTCACCTGCCACAGGGCCCGGCTGATGCCGGGCCTTGGTGCTTCCCGACGCCCCGGCGTCCGAGCGGCACCGATTTGGGGAACGGCCCGCACCTGTTGTAGGTTGTTCTCCGCTGTCTGGCCCCTATAGCTCAGTAGGCAGAGCGTCTCCATGGTAAGGAGAAGGTCTGCGGTTCGATTCCGCATGGGGGCTCTGGTCGCCGGTCCGCCGACGGCTGTCGGCGGGGTAGCTCAGGTGGTAGAGCAAGCGGCTCATAATCGCTGTGTCACGGGTTCGAGTCCCGTCTCCGCTACCGATCGTTCGTAGTTTCGAGTTCAAGGAGGGCTGTCATGGCCAAGAAGTCCGGCGACATCCGCCCGAAGATCACGCTCGCCTGCACCGAGTGCAAGGAGCGCAACTACATCACCAAGAAGAACAAGCGCAACGACCCCGACCGCCTGGAGCTGAAGAAGTTCTGCTTCAAGTGCAAGAAGCACACCGCGCACCGCGAGACCCGCTGACCTGATTCTTCGAGAACGGGCCGTCCCTGCTGGGGCGGCCCGTTCTCGTGTGCTTCAGGGAGTTCAGGCCCGGTGCGCGGCCGCGATCCGCTCGTAGGCCGCCCCCAGCCGGACGCCGATGTCGCCCCACGCGAACCGGCGCGCGTGCACGCGGGCGATGACGCCCATGCGGGCGCGCAGCGGTTCGTTGGCGAGCAGCTCCGACAGGCAGCGCCCCCACCGGGCGGGGTCGCGGTCCTGCATCAGGTAGCCGGTCTCCTCGTGGACGACCACCTCCCGCAGCCCGCCGGTCGACGAGGCCAGCACCGGCACCCCGGACGCCGCGCCCTCGAGCGCGACCAGCCCGAAGGTCTCCGAGTGCGAGGGGACCAGCAGCGCCTGGCTGTGCCGCATCAGCGCGGCGAGGTCGGACCGCGACTGGGCGCCGACGAAGTGCACGTGGTTGCGCATGCCGAGCTCGTCGATCAGGGCCTCCACCTCGGCGCGGTAGTCGGCGAAGTCGTGGCTGACGTCGCCGGCCACCACCAGGTCGGGGCGCACGGACGCCGGCAGTTCGGCCATCGCCCGGATCGCCAGGTCGCCGCCCTTCAGCGGCTGCAGCCGGGCGGCCATCAGCACGTAGCCGGCCGGCGAGCCGCACCACGGGCACGCCGGACGCCGCTCGCCCGGCCCCGCCGGCCGGAACACGTCCAGGTCGACCCCGGGCGGGATGACGACCACGCGCGCCGGGTCGGCGCCGCAGCGCTCCACGACCGTGCGGGCCTCGGCGGTGGAGACCGCGATGATGGCGTCCGACTCGCGCGCGATGAGCGACTCGCCGGCCACGCGTGCGCCCGACTCGGGCGGCTCGCCCTCCGACAGCGGCGAACCCGGATGGGCCGCGACCGAGTGGAAGCTCTGCACGTGCGCGACGTCCCACGCCCGCGCCACGGGGATCGCGGCGACCCCCGACATCCAGTGGTGCGACTGCACCAGGTCGTAGGGCCCGAGTGCCGCCAGCCCGGCCGAGAACGCGCCGATGTGGGCGTCGATGGCGCTCTTGGCGAGGTCGCCCTCCGGCCCCGCCGTGACGTGCAGCAGCCGGACGCCCCCGCCCAGGTCCGTCACGTCCGGCTGGTCGGGCGCCGAGCGCCGCGTCACGATGTCGACGGTGTGGCCCAGGGCGGCCAGGGCCTGCGCCTGGTGCAGCTCGACGACGTTCATCCCGCCCGCGTCGCCGGCGCCCGGCGAGGAGGCGGGGGAGGTGTGCATCGACACGAACAGCAACCGCAGGCTCACGGCGACAACCTAGTCGCACGCGATAGCCTGCGACCATGATCAGCGACGCACACGTGGGGCGCACGTACCCGCCCACGGAGCCGTACCTGGTGAGCCGCGAGAAGATCGCCGAGTTCGCCGACGCGTTGGGGGACGACAACCCGGCCTATCGCGGCGAGTCCCCGGTGGCCCCGCCGACCTTCGCCGCCGTGCTGGCAGCGAAGGCGTGGGGCAACCTGTTCGGTGACGCCGAGCTGGACATGAAGCTCTCCCAGACGATCCACGCCGACCAGCGCTTCGAGTGGGCCCGGCAGCTGCGCGCCGGCGACGCGGTGACCGCCACCCTGTCGATCGACAAGGTGCGCGCCCGCGGCAACACCGCGTTCGTCACGGTCTCCGTCGCCCTGGACGTTGCGGGTGAGACCCTGTGCCACGCCATCTCGACGCTGCTCCACACCTGGCCGCAGGAGGCGACGGCATGACAGACTTCCACGCCCCCGAGGTCGGCACCCAGCTGCCCCCGCTGACCCTGGTCTTCACCCGCGCCGACCTCGTCCGCTACGCCGGCGCGTCGGGCGACTTCAACCCGATCCACTGGTCCGACCGGTCGGCGGCCCGCCTCAACCTCGAGTCGGTCATCGCCCACGGCATGCTCACCATGGGCCGCGCCCTCCGCGTCGTCACCGACTGGGTGGGCGACCCCGAGCGTGTCGTGGCCTACGGCGTCCGGTTCACCAAGCCCGTGCCCGTTCCCGACGACGACACCGGCGTCGAGGTCCAGGTCACCGGCACCGTGAAGGCAATCGCCGACGGCATCGCCACCATCGCGATCGACGCCCTGCTCGGCGAGACCAAGGTGCTGGGGTCGGCCACCGCCGAGGTGCGCCTTGACTGAGCTGCTCGCCGACCACACCACCCTGCGCGTCGGCGGCCCCGCCCGTCGCTGGGTGGAGGCCACCACCACTGACGAGCTCGTCGCCGCGGTCTCCGAGGCGGACGCCGCGGGTGAGCCCGTCCTCGTCCTCTCCGGCGGGTCCAACGTCGTCGTCGCCGACGCCGGCTTCGACGGGGTCGTCGTGCACGTGGCCACGAAGGGGATCTCCGACGACGGCGGCTCCTTCTGCGAGATCGACGCCGACGCAACCGGTGGCATCGAGGACGCCGCGTCCTGCGGCGGCATGCTCGTCGAGGTCCAGGCCGGGGAGAACTGGGACGACTTCGTCGCCTGGACCGTCGCCCGCGGCTACATCGGCGTCGAGGCGCTCTCGGGCATCCCGGGCGCCGTGGGGTCGACCCCCATCCAGAACGTCGGTGCGTACGGCCAGGAGGTCGCCCAGACCATCTGGAGCGTCCGCACCTGGGACCGCAGCACCAGGCAGTACCGCACCTTCGCGAACGCCGACTGCGACTTCTCCTACCGGCACAGCCGCTTCAAGGCCGAACCGGGCCGCTATGTGGTGGTGTCGGTGACCTTCCAGTTCCTGCAGGGCAGCCTGGGTGCGCCGATCCGGTACGCCGAGCTTGCCCGGCGCCTCGGCGTCGAGCAGGGGGAGCGTGCCCCGATGACCGACGTGCGCGCCACGGTGCTCGAGCTGCGCCGGGGCAAGGGCATGGTGCTGGACGCCGCCGACCACGACACGTGGAGCGCCGGTTCCTTCTTCACCAACCCGGTCGTCACCGAGGCGGACGCCGCCCTCCTCCCCGAGGACGCCCCGCGGTTCCCCGCGGGCGAGGGCCTGGTCAAGTCCAGCGCCGCCTGGCTGATCGAGCGGGCGGGCTTCGGCAAGGGGTACGGGACGCCCCCGGCGACCCTGTCGACCAAGCACACGCTCGCCCTGACCAACCGCGGGGGCGCCACGGCGTCCGACATCGTGGGGCTGGCGCGCGAGGTGCGCGACGGCGTCCGGGACCGCTTCGGGGTCACGCTCGTGCCCGAGCCGGTGTTCGTCGGGGTCGCCCTCGATCCGGCCCCGTGAGCCGGTTGACGGGCCGGTTCGACGCGTGGGGCGAAAACCCGTACACTTTCCGTCTTGGTGGAACTGACCACTGCTCGGGCATGCCTCCTTGGGGTGCGCAGTAGGGTGGGAACCACTGAAAGGGCAATAGCTCAATTGGCAGAGCAGCGGTCTCCAAAACCGCAGGTTGGGGGTTCGAGTCCCTCTTGCCCTGCTGGGCCCATCGGGGCCCGGAAGGCGAACGATCAGCAGATGTGAGGTTGTGCAGTGGCACCCAACGATGACTCCCGCGAGTCCGTGGCGAACCCTGACGACCCCCAGAACCTCCCCGGCGAGCTGTTGGGTGAGGACCTGGTCGAGCCGGAGCCCTACGAGGTTGCGGCGGACGAGACCGAGGCCGAGGAACTGGAGGCCGCCGACGAGGCGCCCGTCCCCGCCGATGACGACACCGTCGAGGTGGACGACCCCGCCCAGCTCGCCGCCGCCGAGAGCGTCGCCCAGAAGGCGCGCAGCTCGCGTCCGGTGCGCAAGTCGGCAGCCGTCGCCACCACCGCAGCGAAGGGGGCGCCGACCCCGGCCCGCCGCCGCAGCGCCCAGGCCGTCGCCGACAAGCCGGCCGGCCCGGTGCAGTTCGTGGGCGAGTCGGTCGAGGAACTGAAGAAGGTCGTCTGGCCGACGTGGAGCCAGGTCCAGCAGTACTTCTGGGCCGTCCTGGTGTTCGTGCTGATCGTCATCACGTACGTTGGGTTGCTCGACCTCGGCTTCGGCTGGGTGATGCTGAAGCTGTTCGGCGAGGGTTAGACGGAAGGTACGAGAGACGCATGGCTGAGAACGACAACGATGTGACCGCGGACGAGGTCGAGATCGACCTCGGTCCGATCGAGGACATCACTCCCGAGGACGTGGAGCTGAACCTCGACTTCGGCGACGACACCGACGCCGACGACGACATCGTGCTCAACCTCGGCGAGGACGAGGACGAGGAGCCCGCGGCCGACGAGGCCGGCGGCTCCGACGACGAGGCCGTGGTCGCCGAGCTGCGCGAGCGGCTGTCCGGCGAGTTCGGTGACTGGTACGTCATCCACACCTACTCCGGCATGGAGAACCGGGTGAAGCAGAACCTCGACGCCCGCATCCAGACGCTGGGCATGGAGGACTTCATCTTCGAGTCCGTGGTGCCGACCGAGGAGGTCGTCGAGACCCGCAACGGCACCCGCAAGACCGTCACCCGCACCGTGCTGCCCGGCTACGTCCTGGTGCGCATGGAGCTGACGGACGCCTCGTGGTCCGCGGTCCGGCAGACGCCGTCCGTGACGGGCTTCGTCGCGCACGCCAGCCAGCCGGTGCCGCTGTCGATCGACGAGGTCGTCAAGATGCTCGCCCCGGCGGCGATCGCGAAGGCCAACGCCGCGGCGTCCGGCCCGACCACGCCGAAGAAGAAGAAGGTCGAGGTCGCCGACTTCAAGGTGGGCGACTCCGTCATGGTGGTCCAGGGCCCCTTCTCGGGCGTCCACGCGACCATCACCGAGATCAATGCGAACCACCAGCGCCTCAAGGCACTGGTCGAGATCCTGGGGCGGGAGACCCCCGTGGACCTCACCTTCGCCCAGGTCCAGAAGGACTGACGCGAGGGCGTTCGTATCGCCCGGGTCACCCCGGGCAGCAACACCAACTCAGGCGCGGCGTCCCGGCCGTGCCACGAAGCAATAAGGACCCAACATGCCTCCCAAGAAGAAGGTGGCGGCGCTCGTCAAGGTTGCCTTGAACGCGGGCGCGGCTACCCCTGCCCCGCCGGTCGGTACCGCCCTCGGTCCGCACGGCGTCAACATCATGGAGTTCTGCAAGGCGTACAACGCTGCGACGGAGTCCATGCGCGGCAACGTCATCCCCGTCGAGATCACGATCTACGAGGACCGCACGTTCAGCTTCATCACGAAGACGCCGCCGGCCGCCGAGCTGATCAAGAAGGCCGCCGGCCTCAAGTCGGGTTCGGCCAAGCCGAACAAGGACAAGGTCGGCAAGATCACGAAGGACCAGGTCCGCGAGATCGCCAACACCAAGCTCCCCGACCTCAACGCCAACGACGTGGACGCCGCGATGAAGATCGTCGAGGGCACCGCTCGTTCCATGGGCGTGACCGTCGAGGGCTGACCCCTCCCCACCGTGGCAGGGCCTGCGCGGCCCGCACCACAACCTGGTAGCAGCCCCACGAGGGCTGACGTGAAAGGAACCAGACATGAAGCGCAGCAAGGCTTACCGCGCGACGGCCGAGACGATCGACGCCGCGCAGCTCTACACCCCGGAGGAGGCGCTCGCCCTGGCCAAGGCCGGTGCGTCCGCCAAGTTCGACGAGACGATCGAGGTCGCGATGCGCCTCGGCGTCGACCCCCGCAAGGCGGACCAGATGGTCCGTGGCACGGTGAACCTCCCCAACGGTACGGGCAAGACGGCACGGGTCCTCGTCTTCGCCACCGGTGAGAGGGCAGCCGCCGCCGAGGAGGCGGGGGCCGACGAGATCGGCGCCGACGAGCTGATCGAGAAGGTGGCCGGCGGCTACCTCGACTTCGACGCCGTCGTCGCCACCCCCGACCTGATGGGCAAGGTCGGCAAGCTGGGCCGCGTGCTCGGCCCGCGCGGCCTCATGCCGAACCCGAAGACCGGCACGGTGACCATGGACGTCGCCAAGGCGGTCACGGACATCAAGGGCGGCAAGATCGAGTTCCGCGTCGACCGTCACGCCAACCTCCACTTCATCGTGGGCAAGGCGTCGTTCTCCGCCGAGCAGCTCAAGGAGAACTACTTCGCGGCCCTGGACGAGGTCATGCGCCTCAAGCCGTCCGCCGCGAAGGGTCGTTACCTCAAGAAGGTCACCATCGCCTCGACCATGGGCCCCGGCGTGGCCGTGGACCCGCAGCGCACCAAGCCCAGCGCTGACGAGGCCGCCAACTGACCGGCGAGCCGAACGCTCTGAGGGGCCCCGTCCACCAGGACGGGGCCCCTCGCTCGTGAAGCTGGCGCCCTTGTCCGGACGCCGTTGCCGCGGTTGCCGTCAGGGCGACAGCTCGATTTGACCTTGCCCTCCGGGGCGCGTAATGTACACCAAGCCTTGGGGGGATGGAACGGCTCAGCCGGACCGCCTCTGCAGGACCAGCGAAACTCATCGATGACAGCCTTCTCGCGGAAGCGAGTCGGTCGAGCGACGGGTCTCACGGGGAGCCAGAACAGCCGATTTGACTCGGGAACACGAACTCCCTAAAGTTGGACGAGTGCCCTACGGGCCCCAGGAGCCGCAAGGATCCGGGTCTCGGAGTGTGTGTCGGAAGTTTGAGAACTCAACAGCGTGCTTAGGTCAATGCCAGTGACCTTCAACTGTTTTTGGATGGTTGTTGGTTGTTGTTTTGCACACTTGAACCTTTTGGTTTCTTGTGTGTCCTCG
>NZ_JACJFX010000063.1:0-6087 GCF_014164675.1 Propioniciclava sp. MC1683
AGATCGCCCGTCGCAAGGCCAAGGGCAGCCGCGGCGGTCGCCCACCTGCCTTCGATCCCACCATCTACAAGGGCAGGAACGTGGTGGAACGCTTCTTCAACCGGATCAAGGAGTTCCGCGCCATCGCCACCCGCTACGACAAACTCGCTCGCAACTACCGCGCCGGCCTCGTCCTGGCCAGCACCATCATCTGCCTACGAGACCAGTTACGCGACACGCCCTAGGCGCCCGTAGGGTGTAGGCCATGCCCCTTCGTCAGAACCCCGGCTCGCGACGACAGATGCGAGCTGCAGGAATCGAACCGGCGGCCCCACCGTGGCGCGCGTCCTGATCACCGGTATGTCGGGAACCGGCAAGAGCACGCTCCTCGTGGAGCTGCACCAGCGCGGCCACCTCACTGTGGACACCGACTACGACAACTGGGTCCTGCCCAGCGGGGTATGGGACCCGGTCCGCATGGCGTCGCTCCTGGAGCGCCAGTCCCACGTCATCGTCTCCGGCACGGTCGAGAACCAGATCGACTTCTACGACCGCTTCGACCACATCGTCCTGCTCAGTGCGCCTTGGGCAACGCTGCTCGAACGGGTGACCTCGCGCAGCAACAACCCCTTCGGGCGAACCCAGGCGCAGCAGGACGAGATCCGGTTCTACCTGAACACCGTCGAACCGCTCCCGCGACGGAGGGCGACCTTTGAGCTCGACGGCACAAATCCCGTCAACGAACTGGCCGACGCGGTTGAGTCACTCACCGTCTGAACGCCCGCCTCTGCCGCATTGAGCGAACCATATGGCCGGGCCGCGTGCGCAAGCTGTCAGGCGAATCGTGCCCTGTGGACAAGTGACTTTGCCGTCTCGTAGGCAGCAAACGCGTCCGCCTCTGCGAGCGCCTCCACGGACTCCAGAGCACCCTCGTGATTTATGGCTATGGCCCGACGCATCAGTGATCCATCGTAGAGCGGAGGCTTGAAGTGAGCAGACGCCTTGCGCACCTCGTTCATCTGGTTCAACGGCTCGCGCAGGTCGGAAGGCACGATGTCGCGCTGTTGCGCCTCGTCGAGTAGCCGCCCGAGGCCCCAACTGCGCCATGACCGGTGCAACGACCCCTCGTCCATGCTGAGGATCCCCGCCAAGTGCCGCTCGCAGGCGGAATGACAGCAGAGCAAGGCGGCCAACCAAAGCCCGTCGACCAGCGCCTGGGCCGCCTCGTCCAGCAGCCAAACGCTCTCTGTCCCGCCGTGGACGAGGACTCCCCAATCGTGCGTGCACCGCTCATTGATTTCTCGCACGAGCAGCCAGCGCCGGGCGCGCGCCAGCCGCGACTCACTGTCTGAGAGGTAGAGCTGAGCCGTAACTACGTTGAGGTCATCGTCGGCGCCACCGTTTCGAGCGAGCCACAACTCAACGCTCTGGATTGCACTCAATGTCTCGACCCCTTGGAGTGGCAGCTCAGGTTGCGCGAAGACTACCTGCGGTTCCTCGGGACCTCGGATTGTCACGAGGCTAAGGTATGTCAGGTTGGGGGGCAGCGTGCCATCCGCAACCGCCGCCGGGGTGCGGTCGGTCATGGCAGCGGTCGTGACCGCACTCATGCCTTGGGCGACTGTTCGCGGTCATGCCGAAGGTTCGGTGTCCCGCGGCAGATAGCCGACTTTCCAGGCCCAGGGAAAAAGGCCGGCGCCGCTCGCGATTGGCAATCGCATGTCGGTGTCAATCAGTGCCTGAACGGCCTGCTCTACCGCCTCGCGGCGGGAGTAGACGTCAAGCACGAAATGGGCTTCGAGGACGAGCCAGAGGGTGTCGTGGCATTCGACGCCGAGACTCTCGGCAACCGTGATCGCGTTGCGTTCATCGATGAGGCCCATCAAGCCGCGGTGCCGCGCGCAGGCAATGACGGCGCACTCTCCCAGATGCTCGGTCCCACCACCCATGCGACCGAGCGCCACCAGAAGGGTGCTTTCTTCCTGCTCGGTGAGCATCACCGTCTGCGCCCATTCGGTATCGGCCACAGCCGGGATCCCGGGGTAGCGATCCCGGCCCTCGTTAATCTCGTCCTGCACTTCCAAGGGAACCGTCACCGTGCCGCCAGGGGCGAGGTGCTGCAGGATCGACGAGTGTCCGGCACGGCACAGGTGGGTATAGACGCTGGTGTCGATACACCACCCAGAGCCCGTCATCGGCGCGGGTGGCCCAGGAAGGCCCCCTGCCACCGCTCCGGGCTGGCAGGGCCAGGGTCGGGCAGTTCGTCACTGCTGACAGTGCCGCGCAGCACCTGCAGAACACGAGCAGGGGTCAGGGTTTCGTGGGCGTAGGCGTCTAGGCAGGCCGCCACAAAGCCGGTCGGCAGGGAAACGCCGTCCAAATCGGATCGAAGCTGCAAGCCGAGCCGCAGGAAGTCGCCGCGGGTGGGCTGCTTGCTCAGCAGCAAGTCGTGCTGTTCGAAGTCAACGAGGTTCAAGTTGCGCAGTTGCGCGATTGCTGCCGACCAGCTGAGTTGGAACTCGGTTGCCACTGTCGCGGCACGATCTCGCTCCGTCCGGCCCGCCACCTCCTGCCAGACACGTTCGACGCCAGGACGTGGGGCGAGGAAGTGGATCGCGAACGCGTTGACCATTCTCTCAGCGTCTAGGCTGGCGTTGGTGTCGTAGGCGTCACCGAACAACCAGTGGCCCAGTTCGTGCGCCGTGGTCATCCGGCGGCGGCCGAGGTCCTTGTCAGAATTTATTACCGCCACACCCGCGACGCCGACGTCGGTCTCGACTTCGACGCAACCGCCGTCCGCTCCCTGGGCACCAAGCGGCGTAGCTAACAGGTAGAGCCCCAGCTGCTCGCAGGCGTCGGACAGATTGGGCAGCGGACCTGCGGGATCCCCACCCAGCTGACGGCGGAACCGGCTCGCGGCATTCTCGGCTTGCTTGACCGTCCGGGGCGTGCGTGCATCAGGGTCACGGCCCGACGGGGTGAACACGCCCATGCTGACCATCTCGCGCACATCGGATGCGAAGTGCTGTAGCTCAAGGTCCAGTGACTTGGTGGTTTCGTGGCTGTTGGTGGGGGACTGTCGACGGCTCACGACCGCCGGAATGGCCGGTTCCACGAAGAACGCCACCGGCCGGCCCAGCACCTCGGCGAGCTTCAGCAATTCGCCCACCTTGACGTTGCGCGTGCCCTTCTCGATCAGCCCGATGGCGGTGCGGTCGAGGCCGACAGCAGCCCCCACGCTGTCTTGGGTCATGCCGGCGACCTCGCGTGCGATCGCGAGACGCTGCCCTATCTCCACCTTGTCCACGTGCGCGATTTTCTCACATTGGCGACGCGCTGTCAGTGGGCATGCACATCGTCCTCACGCGCGAGCCAGCTCACCCGGTGGTCGACGGCATGGGAACAACTCCCTGAGGTGCGATCCGGTGCAGAGCAGAACATCCGCACATGCCGCGGTCAGCGCGGTGTCGCGGTCGGTTCCTGCCGAAGACAGAACGTTGCGCGGACCGCATATCGTCAGACCATGGACGTCGAATGGGCACTCGAAGAGCTTCGTCGATTCATCGGCCTCACCAAGCTCCGCCAGCCGGCATCCGGCGGGGGCGTGGTCTTCATGGGGGACTTCGCGAGCCCCGTCGGGAGGAACGACGACATCGTCGCCGCAGCACAGGTGGTCGAGCAGATCCTTGATCGTGTCCTGCCGCGATGGCGAACCGAGGTACCTGACGACGGCAAGGAGCGATGGGTCAGGCATCACCAGGCGGCCATCCGCGCCGTCACCGCACTTGAGCGCCAGACCGAGCTGGCCGAACGATTCGGAGACAATGCACCGTCCATCAGCGCGGCTGATCTTCACCCCTGGATCTGGTCAGCGGCACGATCTCTCTGGCAGTCGGGCCACTATCGCGAGGCCATCAGAGCAGCCACGATCAAGATCAACGCTGAGACTCAGAATAGGGTGAGCCGCCGCGACGTTGCCGAAACGGACCTTTTCAAACAGGCATATAGCGATGACCCGCCCCAGCCCGGCAAGCCACGCCTGCGGCCCGCCGGGGACGACGGCGGCAAGACTGCCAAGTCCCTCCGCCGCGGCGTCGCAGCACTCGCCGAAGGCTGTTTCGCGGCCCTGCGCAATCCTTCCAGCCATGACGAGATCCAGGAACTGAGTGAGCAGGAGGCGGTGGAACAGCTAGCAACCCTGAGCGTGCTCGCCCGCCTGGTCGACGGGAGCACCACCGCCCAGGCCTGACCGCACGACGTCCGGTTCGGCAGCACAGTGCGCGAGGGCAGCCTGCCGGCTGTCGGACCCGAGCGCACGCCCTGACATGCCGCTGACGGCGCTCCCCACCTCCCAGGTCGTGGCACCGAGCATCCCGGCCGGCACGGACTGAACGACGCCCCCGACCGTGCGGGCCGGGGGCGTCCTGAGGTTCAACCGCCAGCAGGTCTAAGCGGGCACCTTGTTGGACTTTGTGCGGTTGCAGCGCCAGCAGAGCGTCTGGAGATTCTCAGGAGTCGACATGCCACCTCGAGACACCGGGGTGATGTGGTCCACCTCCAAGAGGAGGTGAGGTTCGGCTGCCACCGAGATCGTACATGTCTGGCACGTGTGGTTATCGCGGTCCTTGATGAAGCTGCGCAGCCTGGTAGTCATGAGTGCACGCTGGCCCGCAGCACTCTTGCGGAACCGGATCCGCTCGGACATCTTCTCTATCAGGGCATCGACCGTGTCTGACGTGAGCTTGACGGTGGTCCGCTGAGACGAATTCCCTCCGGCGCTGACGTACTCGAACACGTACTCCGGATACGGAATCTCAATCGGCGAGAGCTCAACTCCCATCTGCTCCATGAACCGCGTGCGGTAGTGCTTCATGATGAACTTGGGCGGGTTGATAGAGTTGGTGATGCTCGCCTCGCGATCGTGAAGGTTCTGGATCGCGCCTTCGAGACTGGAGATGCTCTCGCCCAAGCTCTCCACCCTCTCCAGGGACTGCTCGTTGGCCTTTATGTCGAAGTACCGCATCAGGTAGGTCAGCGGGTCGCCGCTCGCGTTGCGGACGACCTGCAGGGAGCAGTTGTGAACGTTGGGCGCCTGGAAGTTGGCGACGTTCCTGTCCCGCTTGTAGTTGTGTCGACTCGTGTTCTCATATGTAGCGAGGTGGGACTCGCCCCCCGTAGAGGAGACTCCAAGCTCGAACAGTCCACGGTTCCGAATCTCGGAGGCATAGTCCGTGATCTCGTTGTGCTCCTTGACTACCGCCGACAACTCCGCCTTAGCCGACTGGAACTCCTCGCTTGCGAAGTAGCGCTTCATGCGGATGTACCTGACCACAGGTACGGCAGCGATCATCAGGATGATGACCAGAACCACTGTCCCTGAGGTGGGGTCGTTCATGATCTGGCCCAAGGCTCCAAGAGCGAGCAGTGCATACCCAACGATGGATAGACATGACTTGGAGGATGAGGGGGTGGCACTTGCCATTGTTGAGTCTTCCCTTCGGGGCTTAGCGGTGGCTGGCTCCACCTGTCCCTAGCCAAGCTATCGGGGCCCTGTGACAGTTCGTTGCCTGTCCAGCCACCGCCTGTTGATGTGGCCTGGGTTTGGCCGGCCCCGACCACCGTTGGGTGGTCGCGGCCGAGCTCGACTGGTTGTTCCTGTTGGTGGCCGGCCACGTGGAGCTGACTGACGCGGTGCTCGCTGATCCTGGGTTGGAGGCCCACCAGGTGCTGATGAACGCACCCTTGGACTGGACCAGCGACACGATCAACCCGCCCTTCTCGCAATGCCAGTGAGTCACCGGAACTTCCGTCTCTCAGGGTGCAAGGCGAACATCCGGACATGCCGCTGCGGGGTGGTTCAGTGGCTCCGGTAGGTGTCGGCTCGGTGGTCGATGGCCATGATGGTGACGACGTCGGAGATCCGGTAGATGATCCGGAAGGCGCCGCGGCGTGCGCTGTAGAGGCCTTCGAGTTCGCGGCGGGAGGAATAGTCAAGACCTGTGGATGGGCGTGTCACGCGACGTGTTGATCGCCTCCTGATTCGTGGGTCGGTTCGTCGGGTCGTTCGACGAGGATGCCTTTGTCGAAGGTCGCGCCGGCACGGACCAG
>NZ_JACJFX010000064.1:0-5573 GCF_014164675.1 Propioniciclava sp. MC1683
CGGCAGAAGGAGCCTAAGAAGGTGGTGCTGAAGCCGAATACTCGGTGGCGCTCAACGACGAGAACACGCGCACGAACAAGTGGTGCTCAACGGCAATACCGGTGGTGCTCCGAGACACCAATACTCAGTCTGACTCCGGCTTGAGCGATCCAGCACTCGTTCCGCACTGTCTTGGACGCTATCCGCGACGCGGAGTAGGCCGTCAGTCGGCGTCACAGTCCCGTCGTTGGACGGACCGGGGAATGGGCTGGTGCCTGACGAAGCACGCGAAGCCGCTCGATCATTGCGGCGTCGGCTTCGGTTAAGGAGCGGGTCCCACTCAGAGCCATCAGTGCGCCAAGGATCGGGCCGTCGATCCGGGTCATCTGAGGCACCGGTAACTGCCAGTCGGTCGCTGCACGGATGAGGGTGATGATGGCGGCGCGCAGCGCGGGCAGGGTCGCCCCTAGATCCTCAAGTTGGTCCTCAATGAAGATGTCGTGCCCGTGGAGTAGCTGGCGAATCTGCCACGCCTTGCGGGCATACTCGACAGTCATCCCACCACGATCAGTGAGGAAGGCTTTCGCCTTGTCCCCTCCGGTCGGTCTTGCAGTCGACGCGGCGCAGGCCGGGCATGTGGGCAGTTCGTGGCCGCAGCCGAGCCTCAACGGTTTCCCTGCGAGTTCCAGCCCGAACTCGAACCGGGGAATGAGCGTTTCCAAGGCCACCCAGAGGGCGACGAACTGGTCGATCATGCTGGCCGCCACGAGCGACTTCGAGTACCAGAACAGAGCCTTGCGCTCCCTCGCGCCTAGTGGGCCGACGAGCCCGGCCAGCATGGGGCGATTGCTGGCTGTCGAGGACCACTGGAAGTTGGGGATCGGGCCGCGAAATTTGCCCATGACGAACCCCTCAGCGCCTGCGTAGGCGACTGTCCGTACCTGCCCGGAGCCATCCGGGGACGAGCCGGAAACGTCGATGCTTACCACCCGGACGGGAACCTGCATCTGGAAGGTCAGTTGGTCAGCGAGATCCTCCACGATCGGCCCCACCCCGTCGATGACTCGATCGATCTGCTGCCCTGATGCGAGCAGCAGCAGGCGACCCAGTTCCAACCCAGGGTGGGGCGGGGCCGCGACGTCTTCAGGATCGGTCGGCTCCAGTACGGTGGGAATCCCGTTGCGGATGGTCCATTGGCAGCAGTTGAACCGCGGCTCTCGGACGAACTCTTCAGGAAGTCCGTCGGCGTTCCCGTGAAAACCCACCACCAGCGCCGGCACGCTGACGATGACGCTGACGAGGAAGTCGGTCGGATCCACGTCCCGAGTGTACGAGCGGGCTGTCGCGACGCGGCAGAAGCGGACGTTCTCACCCCGCCCTTCTGGGTTCCTACTGACGGCTCGAGCGGTTCCACACCACGTGCCCAACGAGGGCAAGGACAGCGAGGCCGCTCGTCACGTACAACGGGGCAGACCACGCTGAATGATCACCCCCACTAACGAAGAACGTGTCGGCCAAGGCCATGCCCGGACCGAAGTTCGCCCAGAAATAGGCTGGGGCTCCCAAAGCCAGCAGAACCAGGAACGGGACCCCCACCACACTGGCCCGCCCCTCGGGCCGCCTCCAGGCGCCGACTAGCAGCGCGATCGCCAGCAGGGGCCCGACCGCCAGGAAGGCAATGACCATCCCGGCAGCCATGGATTCGCCAGTCGCGGCCACGTCCGCGTATATCTGGTCGAGACCGACGCCGGGGACTGCAGCCTGCGGATTCCACACGAGGATCTGGACCGCGGCGAGCAGCGCGTAAGCAACCACCGCCCCCGTTCCGATGAGCGCGACGGCCCTCGCGCTCAGGCGCCGCGTGGAGTTCATTGCTGGGGTCATGCCTTGCTCTTTCCCAGGGACATCGGTTCGCCGTCCGGCGCTGTCGTCGACTGTATGCGCCGGCCTGGCCACGGTCGACCCGCAAGCACCAGCCGCGGCATGAGCGATTGCTCCGCCACACGCGGTCGCGTGGCGGCGAGCACGAACGGGCCAGTTGACCCGACTCTCGGAAGAAGGAAGGTCTCTGCCCATACACGATCCTTGTCGCTGCCTGCACCGCGCAGGCCGTCGAACGACACCGTTCGGTGTGCCGCGATCGTTCGACGCGAGGCGCTCGTCTCAGGGTTGGCTGGCGAGGATTCGATCGACTTCGGATAGGACGGCAGCGACGTCGGTGACGCTCAGTTCGTCAACGAAGAAGATCCGCCGACCGATCTTGTTTAGCGAAGTGCCGATGATCAGGCCCCGAGCACGGTCGGCAATCCAGAAGCGGTCGTGAAAGTCGTCAGATTCGACGACGGACAACCTCAGACCGGGCTCGCGGGCGCGCAACTCGGCCTCGACCGCCGCATGCACCGTCGGGTCGTTTCCGGATGGCTTCACGACTGCTGTGATCTGCAGCCCCTTTATCAGAGCAGGTGCCATCATCGTCCCCAGCGACGCCGCATACACTCCGCTGTCCTTCACCCTTGTGCGTGTAAACAGATACGGGTCAGTGATGATGAGGTCGGCTTTAGGCGCCAGCTTTCCTATTCGCTTCGCCATACGCTGCTCGGCGGTAGCCGGCGGTTCCTTCGGAGTTATGTCCTCTTGCAGCCAGGTGATGTCCAAGAATGCGCTGGGGCCTTGGTCGACAAGTCGAGCCTGTACCTCCTCGAGAGAGTAGTCAGCTCGACGAAACAGCATTCGGTAGCCCAACTCCTCGGCTCTCGTTACCAACAGGAGGGCGTCCTCATGCGTCAGGGGAGGGTCGAACTGAAAGGAGTTCCAGTACCCGTCATGGCGAAACTGCCCATCGTCACCGAACTCTACTGGCGAATTTGCGGGCGCGTGGCGGGCGCCCGTGCTGCTGCCAGGAACCGGATCGGTCATGGCCCGAGCATACCGTCGGCGCCGCTCGAGCTGGCATCTTCGAGTAATTGGCCCAAGGGCGAAGGACTAGCAAGCACAGTCCTTCGAACTAAACACGGATTCGAGATCCTCGCTTCACGAGCTCGTCGATCTGAAGCTGATTCGTTCCGCACCAGCGATTTCCTTCTGCCACCGCGACCGTCGCATCCCAGCGATCTTGACCCCCGCCATGCTGGCGAATGGCGAAGAGCCGGATGCGCCCAGTAGGTCCCACGAGAGGAGGATATGAGCGGCAACGGCACGAGAGAGAGGCACCACGCCCGCGTCAAACGAGAGGGGGGTGATCCGACGTGGGCGGCGCGAAGCGATCCCAACAACGACTTCGCCGTCAAGGCAATAGCGCCTCGTGCCTGTGGTGCTCGGCCGCCACATGGCCACGCTTTAGGACTGCTAACACAAGGCTCGCGCTGCGGCCGACGCACCCGGCCTGTCCTAGGCCCGTCCAAGTGCCCAACCTCTCGAACGTGCCGAGCTTGGAATCCCTTGCGGGTGGCCTGCCTGCGTTCTGAACCCTGAGTCAGGCGCCGGTGTTGGTGTCGGCAGCCAGGTCGTCGAACGGAGTCGGGTTCGCAGACCGCGTGGCTTCTAGCATGGAGCCGAAGTCCTCAATCGCCTTCTTGACGCGATCCTGAGCCTTCAGGCCGCGGTCAGTCGCCGGCGCCAACTGCCCGGAGAACGCCATCGCCACCTCAACGACCGGCACCCAAGCCGCGATTGCCTGCGCGGGGGTCTTGCTCGTCTTGAACCGCAGGTTGTGCCGGTCCGCGACTGCCACGCCGAGGATCGTTTCAATACACGCGCCAAGGGCTGCCACGAGTAGATAGTTCGACCCTCGGGCGCTGACGAACGTGGCATGGCGCTTCTGCGCGTCTGTCCGGGACGCCGAGGGGATAGCGAGGATCTTGGCCTTCACCTGCTCGATCGCCTTCAGTAGCCCGTAGGTGTAGAGGATGTGCTGGGCCGTGACCGTGTCACGGAAGACCCGTGAGTAGACCGCGTCGTTGTCCCAGATGCTTCGGGTCTCGTTGTAGGCGAGGTTGGGCTCACCGTGGAACGCGGCGAGGGATTGCGCCACCGAGGAGTCCGGGAGCAGCGTCTTGACCCGCTGGATGGCGTCGGTCGTTCCACCGCGTCGGCCCCCGCGGTAGTCGGCCTCCGGCATCGCCTCGAACTCCTTCCGCAGACGGTCCTGCACGGCGTCCTTGCTCCGGAAGTCGGTGGCCTCGACCTTGTTCTGCGTGTTGTTGTACTTGACGATGTCGCCGAGGACGGCGGCGTTGGTGCACTTCACGAAACGGGCCATGACTCGCGCACCCGTCGTCGCCTCCGCCTCCGTGGCGTCCAGACTTCCCAGCGCACCCGTCGTCTGACCACCGTTGACGATGCCTATGCCCTCAACGGCGAGAGTCTGGAGGCCACCGTCGGCGACCCTGTGCTCGTACTTGTTCACCAACACCGTGATGCCATTGTTGAAGATTGCGAAGTTGTCGGGTTGACCCTTCGCCGTCTCTTTAATGCCGTAATTGATGTTGCCGCTCGAGCGGACCACGCCGAGATAGTCACGGATGTTCGGTGACATGAGTCTGGTCTTGTGCGTCGCCCAGAGGGCGCGCAGGTCCGCGACTTGAACGGCGGTGAAGAAGGCGCTCCAGTCGTGCTCCTGAATCTCGAAGCCACCCGGGACGTCGAACACGTACTGGTCGGGCACGAGGATCGGGGCGTGCATCCGTTGGTACTCGTCCTCGAGGACGCTACGGCCGATCTCCGCGCACGACACGTCAACGTCCAGGTCAGGGAAATGGCTCTTGAGGATGCCGTCCGCGGTCTTCACGGCCTGCTTCAACTCGTCATCGACGTTCTTGGACTCACTGCGGTTGTGGACGTACCAGAGCTGCAACTCGCGAATTTCGCCGCCACTCAGTGCGTCACGGACCTCCTCGGCGGCCCCGCGCAGCGTCTCGGGCAGGCCGTCGAGTTTTCCGGCCAGGAGCCAACTGACTGCGGTGTTGAGGTCGCTGGCCTTGTTCGCTGGGGCTTCCCCTGCGGTCGTCTTCGCCGACATGAAGCCCTGAGCAAGAACGATGCGCTGTTTGTCCGCGGAGACAGCGACGAGATCACACTTCTTGTCGTTGCTCCCGTCAGTCAGGCTGTTAGACGCGAAAGTGTCCACGTCGTCGAAGCCGAGGCGCATCTGCGCGACGAAGAGCAGCAGCGCGTTGTCGCCGTATGCCTTGAGATCGTCGCGGCTCTCAAACGCAGAGTAGCCAGGGGTGACATTCTCCGTGCCGCCCTGATCTGCCATGCCGTACCTCCGGGGATGCGCTTTGCAGGGCGATCTTACGGTAAGCAGCCCCTGGAATCCGGGCGGGCGTGAAGCCCGCTTCCACGGCGCCCTGCCCCGGACACGTTCGTGCTGTTGCGCGCTGACCCGACAGACCGAAAGGGAGCGACAGAGCCTGCGTCGTCATGGGCGAAGCGACGCGATCAGCGGACGATCGGCAACGTCCGACTCTCGGCATGTGGGTGAGGTCACGCCCTCCGAGGTCGACGACCGACTCTGGGCAGTTGATGAGCACACGCCCATCGGCAGATCTGGTGCCGGGCCTTGGCCAGAGAGGTCGCTGCCACCCAGAGGTTTC
>NZ_JACJFX010000065.1:0-5514 GCF_014164675.1 Propioniciclava sp. MC1683
GTGTGTGTCGGAAGTTTGAGAACTCAACAGCGTGCTTAGGTCAATGCCAGTGACCTTCAACTGTTTTTGGATGGTTGTTGGTTGTTGTTTTGCACACTTGAACCTTTTGGTTTCTTGTGTGTCCTCGTTGCCGCCCACTTGTGGTGGGTGGTTTCTTTGAGATGAGTATGAACTAACCTATTTGGTTGGGGTTTGCTTTCTATTTTTTCGATGGAGAGTTTGATCCTGGCTCAGGACGAACGCTGGCGGCGTGCTTAACACATGCAAGTCGAACGGATCACCTTTGCTTCGGTTTTGGTGGTTAGTGGCGAACGGGTGAGTAACACGTGAGCAACCTGCCCTTCACTGGGGGATAACTGTGGGAAACTTCAGCTAATACCGCATGTACACCTTCTATCGCATGGTGGTTGGTGGAAAGTTTTTTCGGTGGGAGATGGGCTCGCGGCCTATCAGCTTGTTGGTGGGGTAATGGCCTACCAAGGCTTTGACGGGTAGCCGGCCTGAGAGGGCGACCGGCCACACTGGGACTGAGATACGGCCCAGACTCCTACGGGAGGCAGCAGTGGGGAATATTGCACAATGGACGGAAGTCTGATGCAGCAACGCCGCGTGCGGGATGACGGCCTTCGGGTTGTAAACCGCTTTCACCAGGGGCGAATTTGACGGTACCTGGAGAAGAAGCACCGGCTAACTACGTGCCAGCAGCCGCGGTGATACGTAGGGTGCGAGCGTTGTCCGGATTTATTGGGCGTAAAGAGCTCGTAGGTGGTTTGTTGCGTCGGGAGTGAAAACACGCAGCTTAACTGTGTGCTTGCTTTCGATACGGGCAGACTTGAGGGATGTAGGGGAGAACGGAATTCCTGGTGGAGCGGTGGAATGCGCAGATATCAGGAGGAACACCGGTGGCGAAGGCGGTTCTCTGGACATTTCCTGACGCTGAGGAGCGAAAGCGTGGGGAGCAAACAGGCTTAGATACCCTGGTAGTCCACGCCGTAAACGGTGGGCACTAGGTGTGGGGGACATTCCACGTTCTCCGTGCCGTAGCTAACGCATTAAGTGCCCCGCCTGGGGAGTACGGCCGCAAGGCTAAAACTCAAAGGAATTGACGGGGGCCCGCACAAGCGGCGGAGCATGCGGATTAATTCGATGCAACGCGAAGAACCTTACCTGGGTTTGACATGCACCAGACGACAGCAGAGATGTTGTTTCCTTCGGGCTGGTGTGCAGGTGGTGCATGGCTGTCGTCAGCTCGTGTCGTGAGATGTTGGGTTAAGTCCCGCAACGAGCGCAACCCTCGTCCTATGTTGCCAGCGGGTCATGCCGGGAACTCATGGGAGACTGCCGGGGTCAACTCGGAGGAAGGTGGGGATGACGTCAAGTCATCATGCCCCTTATGTCCAGGGCTTCACGCATGCTACAATGGCTGGTACAAAGTGTTGCGATCCTGTGAGGGTGAGCGAATCACGTAAAGCCAGTCTCAGTTCGGATTGGGGTCTGCAACTCGACCCCATGAAGTCGGAGTCGCTAGTAATCGCAGATCAGCATTGCTGCGGTGAATACGTTCCCGGGCCTTGTACACACCGCCCGTCAAGTCATGAAAGTCGGTAACACCCGAAGCCGGTGGCCCAACCCTTGTGGGGGGAGCCGTCGAAGGTGGGATCGGTAATTAGGACTAAGTCGTAACAAGGTAGCCGTACCGGAAGGTGCGGCTGGATCACCTCCTTTCTAGGGAGCCCTTCTACCCACGGTCTTCACTGGGCCGGGGTGACTGCGTTCACACCCGAGTGTGGTGTGCGTGGTGGGGTGACTGAATTGTGGAAGGCATTGACCGAGTCGGATCCTGGTTGGGGTTCGAGTGTCTAGTACTGCCCCGGTGGGGTGTGGAACGGGCTCGGGCATCTGAGGAGGGTGTGGCGGTGGCACGTTGTTGGGTTCTGGGGCTTCCGCCACGATGGTGGTGGGGTCGCAACACGATGACGCCAGGCGGTGCGCGCTCCTGTGGGGGTGTGTGTTGGTTGGTGTTTGTTTGTTGTTTGAGAATTGTATAGTGGACGCGAGCATCTTTTGTAGTTTATTTTGTTGTTGATCGTTTTGATTTGGTGACAAGCTACTAAGGGCGATCGGTGGATGCCTTGGCATCAAGAGCCGATGAAGGACGTTGTAACCTGCGATAAGCCATGGGGAGCTGGTAAACGAGCTTTGATCCGTGGATCTCCGAATAGGGAAACCTCGAATGTCCGGAGTTGTGTCCGGCGACCTCATCCTGAATGTATAGGGGTGTTGGAGGGAACGTGGGGAAGTGAAACATCTCAGTACCCACAGGAAGAGAAAACAATTGTGATTCCGTGAGTAGTGGCGAGCGAAAGCGGAACAGGCCAAACCTGGTGTGTGTGATAGCTGGCAGGCGTTGCATGCTGGGGGTTGCGGGGCCGACCTGGGAGAGCTGCTGGTCTCCCGGCGAGTGATAAAGGGAATGCGAAGCTGAACAGCCTGGGATGGTTGGCCAGAGTGCGTGATAGCCGTGTAGGCGTATGTGTTCCCCTCGTGGTCGTTACCCCAAGTAGCACGGAACCCCTGAAATTCTGTGTGAATCTGGCGGGACCACCCGTCAAGCCTAAATACTCCTTGATGACCGATAGCGGACAAGTACCGTGAGGGAAAGGTGAAAAGTACCCCGGGAGGGGAGTGAAATAGTACCTGAAACCGGTCGCCTACAATCCGTCGGAGCCCTGCAATGGGGTGACGGCGTGCCTTTTGAAGAATGAGCCTGCGAGTCAGTGCTCGGTGGCGAGGTTAACCCGTGTGGGGGAGCCGTAGCGAAAGCGAGTCCGAATAGGGCGTTTTTGAGTCGCCGGGTCTGGACCCGAAGCGAAGTGATCTATCCATGGCCAGGGTGAAGCGACGGTAAGACGTCGTGGAGGCCCGAACCCACTTGGGTTGAAAACCGAGGGGATGAGCTGTGGATAGGGGTGAAAGGCCAATCAAACTTCGTGATAGCTGGTTCTCCCCGAAATGCATTTAGGTGCAGCGTCGCCTGTTTCTTGCCGGAGGTAGAGCACTGGATGGTCTAGGGGGCCCACAAGCTTACCGAAATCAGCCAAACTCCGAATGCCGGTAAGTGAAGGGCGGCAGTGAGACTGTGGGGGATAAGCTTCATAGTCGAGAGGGAAACAGCCCAGATCATCAGCTAAGGCCCCTAAGGGACTGCTAAGTGGAAAAGGATGTGGAGTTGCGAAGACAACCAGGAGGTTGGCTTGGAAGCAGCCATCCTTGAAAGAGTGCGTAATAGCTCACTGGTCAAGTGATTCTGCGCCGACAATGTAGCGGGGCTCAAGCAGTCCGCCGAAGCTGTGGCATCCACACGTGTACCTGACGTAAGTCCAGGTGTGTGGGTGGGTAGGGGAGCGTCGTGTGTGTGGTGAAGCATCAGGGTGACCGGGTGTGGAGTGCACACGAGTGAGAATGCAGGCATGAGTAGCGAATGACGGGTGGGAAACCCGTCCGCCGAATATCCAAGGGTTCCAGGGTCAAGCTAATCTGCCCTGGGTAAGTCGGGACCTAAGGCGAGGCCGACAGGCGTAGTCGATGGACAACCAGTTGATATTCTGGTACCGGCGAAGCAACGCCCGTGCCGAGGCCGGTGATACTAAGCACGCGAGACCACTCGTACATCCTTCGGGGTGTTGGGTGGTTGAGTCTGTGACCTGATCCGGTAGTAGGCAAGCTGCGGAGGGACGCAGGAAGGTAGCCCATCCCACGCGATGGTTGTCGTGGGCTAAGCGCGTAGGCCGGCACGTAGGCAAATCCGCGTGCCGTTCAGGCTGAGACGTGATGGCACTGCCACTTCGGTGGTGGTGTGGGTGATCCTATGCTGCCTAGAAAAGCTTCGTGAGCGAGTTGTGAGCCGCCCGTACCCCAAACCGACACAGGTGGATAGGTAGAGAATACCAAGGCGATCGAGAGAATCGTGGTGAAGGAACTCGGCAAAATACCCCCGTAACTTCGGGATAAGGGGGACCTGATCCGTCAACCCACTAGCTGGGGGCAGCGGTGAGGGTCGCAGAGACCAGGCCCAAGCGACTGTTTACTAAAAACACAGGTCCGTGCGAAGTTGAAAGACGATGTATACGGACTGACTCCTGCCCGGTGCTGGAAGGTTAAGGGGAACTGTTAGCGCAAGCGAAGCGGTGAACTTAAGCCCCAGTAAACGGCGGTGGTAACTATAACCATCCTAAGGTAGCGAAATTCCTTGTCGGGTAAGTTCCGACCTGCACGAATGGAGTAACGATTTGGGCGCTGTCTCCACCACGAACTCGGCGAAATTGCACTACGAGTAAAGATGCTCGTTACGCGCAGCAGGACGGAAAGACCCCGGGACCTTTACTATAGTTTGGTATTGGTGATCGGTACGACTTGTGTAGGATAGGTGGGAGACTGTGAAGCCGCCACGCCAGTGGGGGTGGAGTCATCGTTGAAATACCACTCTGGTCGTTCTGGTTATCTAACCTCGGGCCATGATCTGGTCCAGGGACAGTGCCTGATGGGTAGTTTGACTGGGGCGGTCGCCTCCCAAAAGGTAACGGAGGCGCCCAAAGGTTCCCTCAGCCTGGTTGGCAATCAGGTGTCGAGTGTAAGTGCACAAGGGAGCTTGACTGTGAGACAGACATGTCGAGCAGGGACGAAAGTCGGGACTAGTGATCTGACGGTGGCGTGTGGAAGCGCCGTCACTCAACGGATAAAAGGTACCCCGGGGATAACAGGCTGATCTTGCCCGAGCGTCCATAGCGACGGCATGGTTTGGCACCTCGATGTCGGCTCGTCGCATCCTGGGGCTGGAGTCGGTCCCAAGGGTTGGGCTGTTCGCCCATTAAAGCGGCACGCGAGCTGGGTTTAGAACGTCGTGAGACAGTTCGGTCCCTATCCGCTGCGCGCGTTAGAGTCTTGAGAAGGGCTGTCCTTAGTACGAGAGGACCGGGACGGACCAACCTCTGGTGTGCCAGTTGTCCTGCCAAGGGCACGGCTGGTTGGCTACGTTGGGAAATGATAACCGCTGAAAGCATCTAAGCGGGAAGCACGCTTCAAGATGAGGACTCTCACCACCATTGAGTGGGTAAGGCCCCCTACAGACCATGGGGTTGATAGGCCAGACGTGGAAGCACAGCAATGTGTGGAGCTGACTGGTACTAATAGGCCGAGGGCTTGTCACACCACCAAACAAGACAAGCAACCACAAAATGACTATTTGAGCTCTGCTCGCGTCCACTGTACGATATCCCAAACAACAAACATTGGGATCATCCCCCACACCCCAGGTGTGGGACGACAACACAAGAATGTTTCGGTGGCCATTGCGCAAGGGAAACGCCCGGTCCCATTCCGAACCCGGAAGCTAAGCCTTGCAGCGCCGATGGTACTGCACCCGAGGGGGTGTGGGAGAGTAGGACACCGCCGAACACACCCCCCAAAAGGGGGTGACCCAAGAAGGGCCCACACCACCAGGTGCGGGCCCTTCTT
>NZ_JACJFX010000066.1:0-4918 GCF_014164675.1 Propioniciclava sp. MC1683
CCATGCCGCCACGACCACGGCGACCATCACGAGCAGGACCCGAACCGCGCCGATCCTGCCGCCGCCCGTCCTTCGTTGATCCAAGGTCTCCAACACAGCGCCCCTTATCGATTCTCGATGTTATCGAAAAACAATACACGACTGTGGTGTTCGGCGCCAGCAGGCTCATCCGTCGCAGTCAGGACGGCCTGCGTCCCGGACTCACGCCCTCTACGGTGCGCGGCAGAAGCGTGCGTCGACAGCTGCACTAATTCTCGTCATGACCCTCTTGAAGCCAGCTGACGCCCTGGACATGTCCGTGCCAAAGCACGCCGTTGCTCCACACCACGCTCGCGCCACCGATCGGCTCGACCATCGTCATCCACATCTCCTCGCCGGTCGACCCTGGATCGTCATCCCGACAATGGGGCGGGAAGGACCGGCGCAGCCCATACAACCGATCCGGCTGCCGTAGGTCCACGTAAACAACGGCCACCGCGTCGCTGCGATCGATCCATGCTGACAAGATCTGCGGACCGTCAACCTCACGCACGCCGAGCTCGAGCAACCGGGCCAACACGATCCTGGCGTCGGCGTTTGCCCCCGGCGGTGAATCCGCACTGTCGCACCCCGGCACCATGAATCCATCCTCCCAGTCTCCCGCCAACCACCCTCGGCGCGGCAGATCCGGATGTTCGATTCCGTCCTTGGGCGGAGCCTGTGCTTGGGTGACGCGATGCCTCGCCCAGTCTCACACCAACGACGTCGTACGTGATGATCCTGGGTGCGGCCCGCCCGATCGCCACGGCCCCGCTGACGCGATTGGCGGTTCCGATCCTCGAGTGCTTTGTTACTGGGCCCTGAACCTGGCGGTATCTCCGTGCGTGCGTTCGAATGGCTAGAAGGCATCGGGATCCCTGGGAGCGTGGACGACGCGGCAGCCGGGTCCAGGGCTTCAATGATCGGCTCGCCGGAACACGCCCGAGCTGATGTCCAGCACCGGTCAGACTGTCGGTGCCTGGTGACAGCATTGCCGCATGCTTGAACCCGTGGTCGTTTATGCCCCACCGAATGTTGGCGGACCCGCGATTGCGCGAGCCGCATCGGGACTGGCGCTGTTGCCGAGCAACGCGTCGCGACTGGTGAGGTTGCACCGTCTCGCCGCACTTGGAATGGCACTCGCTGACGACTCGCTGAGGCCACTCAGCTCCAGTGCCGTCCGAGCCCTTCTGAAGCGCGACGACATCGGAGGCAGCGGCATCCTGCACCTGGAGGATCCGTACTCCGAGATCCTCATCCAAAGCATCAGCTTCTATGGCGGTGAGTACCTCGTTTCACCGGGCTCGGGCGAGCACACCGTCAGTGACGTCGAGAACCTCGCGGACGCAGCATTCCGCAAGGACTGGATGCCGAAGGACCTCCGCGGTCCCGTGAGGCAACTTATCCAAGGTCTGCTCGTTGTCAGCAACCTTGTACTGACGCGCGCAGGTCTGACCAGGGGCACCCGTCCGGGCAGGGATCCGCGAACTCCGATGGATGTGCCCAGCGCGGCGCGGCTCGACGAGCTGGCACAGGCTGCGTTTCTCAGCCATGACGATCTGGAAGCGCACGGCGCTTGGCTGCAGATGGTCGTCGACACCTTTGCGCTCGACCCCGGAGAGCTCACTGACCCTTGCTCGGGTGACTTTATCGACGAACGCCTTGTCGAGACGCCGTTCCTCAGGCTCCCGGAGGGCTACCAGGTTGTCGTGCCTCTTGACCTGTTGCTGACAGTTCGTCATCACTTGCTTCGTTTCGCCTACCAGGAGGATCAGCTTGAGGATCTGGGCAAGCGTTACCGGGCAGCGGCACTTCGCCGGGTGGAGCGGCTACTCCCGCATGGGGCCCATCGACAGTTGCTGTCGGAGGAAAGCTCGATGAACAGGTACCTGTTCTCCATCGACTCAGATACTGACATTCACGCCATCGTCGCGACCGACCCACTTGGTGACTGGTCGCCAGACCACGTGTGGGGCAGGTACGACACCAGCGGGGCCCTCGACAGCATCGCGCATTTGATTCAACCTGACGTCCGTTCGACGTACTCGACAGCTGAGTCGCTGCTGCACCTTGTCATCACCGACAGTCCGGGCCGCTCTGCCTTCTGGGGTGTGCCCAACGTTGATGGAGCCGACCCTGTGTTGATGGCGCGGGCGGATGATCTCGAGGTGATGCTTCACCGGGAAGCAGACGGCGCACACGGGTTGTTGTACTTCGCCGAGGCCATTGACCGTCGACCGGGTGAATCCTTGACAACCAACATCCTCGACGAATACTCGGCGTACGAGGAGAACCAGAAGTCGTTCTACTTCTCTGATGGCCGCGTGCCCACGTTCACTTTGTTCCAGGTCGGAGACGGCTACTTTGAACGGGAGAAGTTCTTCGACGTGACTGACCGTCACGGCGTCGAAGCACCTGTCGAAGGTCGGCCCATGGCCCAAGCCAGACGTCGATACAACCGAGACACTCCTGAGATCTTCCTCGTGGATTCGACGCCCTCGTTCATCGGCTACGTCGTCGAGGTGGGGGCGAACGCGGTCTTCGTGAGCCCGGAGCTGGGTGAGGAACCGTCACCAGATGCGACCGCACTCCTGCTGGAAAGCGTTGCGTTCTGGGTCCGCGAGTGCATCGTCCTCGGTGGGCACAGGCCTCGGTCACCGAGGATCCACCTCGTCGTCTCACCAGGGACCGCATCGACATGGAGTCGTCTTGGTGATGAACCGGTCTCGGAACGTTCCATTTCCGCTGAGACGGCGGCAGGAACCATCACGCTCCGGTTCGCGGACCTTTTCGTGGCCGAGCTACATGAGGAATCCAACGTGGCTGAGCGCCATCTCGTTGAAGTACTCCTGACTGAGCTCTTCGCTGTCGATGTGGAAGACGTTGAGGCGCTGGTGGAACTGGTCGCTCCACTCGGCCCGAAGCGGATGCTCCGCGCGTTCAACGAGAACAACGCACCTGACATGAGAGCCGAACGGCTCCCACCGCCGCTTACGGGGCATGAGCAGGTCACCGCGCAGATACTTGACGAACTCGGCGACTGGCTCCGCGCCCCGCTGGGGGGAGGTGTCCCCGTGGGTCCGTTGTTTGGGGAAGACCGGTCGGCCGTCTTGAACAAGGCCGTTAGCCACATGTTCGACCGGATGGAGCAAGACATTGCCCGGTACGACCAACGGGCGCTGCTTGACTACCTCGTCGCCCAGAACGAGGCCCTTGTCCACTTCGTAAAGTACAACGAGCGGATGCTCCGGTCACGTCTGGCGTGCTTCGGTGCCGACGCCGAGACGACCAAAGAATTGGTCAAGCATCGCAGTGACAGCGCGATCGCCAGCCGTGCGAACAGATTCCTCATTGAATACGTCGCCGCCCAACCTCCGCAGGGCGGCCGGCTTCCGACAACCCGCGGCTACTACCAGATGCTTGGGCTCGCGCAGGAAATCATCGAGCGCGGGACAGCATCCGACTTCCTGCACTTCGGTCTCGCGCACTTCGAGGTATCCATCCTCGAGTCTGGACGACTCGGCATCAATCGTGACGAGCCAGTCGACGCCGCCATGAAGGCGTACGCGGCCGCCTCTGGCGCGCGAGCGATCCAGAGCGCTGCCGAACCGCTTCCTGGGGACACCTCCGCTCCCACACAGGACATCGTGAATGAAAGCGCCGATGCGATGCGCAGCGAATATGGCTTCACGCTGCCCGACCTCCGCGAGGTATGCGGCGGTCTTCTCGACATGGGAACGGCGGACCAAGTCACACGCGTCGCGCGCGCCGACGCATTGTCTCAGATAGCAGGGGAACGCAACCTCGACCCTGACTTGGCCAACACTGTGCTGAACGCCATCACGCTCACCCCGCGAGGCAAGTTCATGAGCATCGGCCCAGACGCGCTTCCGTGGCGCTTCAACCGCGACATGTCGTACGTGCGGAGGCCGCTGGTCCTGCAGGGCGACGAGTTGGTGTTCGGCTTCCGCAGCATCCTCGGCACCGGCCCATACTGGCTGTCCAGCATGACGTCGGGCCGACTGCAGGCCAACGCAAGAACTCAATCGATGAAGGCGTACATCTCCCAGGCGCGGGGTCGAATAAACCACAAGTACGCGGTCGACGTGGCAGAACGACTGCGCGGCCTGGGCCTGACCTCCGAACTGTCGGTAAACAAGGTTGACGGTGTGCGGATCGCTGACCCCAATGGCCTCGCCCTTGGTGACATTGATGTGCTCGCATGGCATCCCGTCACGCGCACCGTTCTGGCCGTCGAAGCGAAGGACTTTGAGGTCGCTCGGACTCCGGCCGAGATGTCCCACGAGATCGTCAAGCTCTTTCTCGGCAAGCAGGGGAAGAAGGTTGAGCGATCAACTGTGGATAAGCATGCTCGGCGAATCGACTGGCTCAGCGCCAACCTCGCGGACGTTCTGGCCCACATGGGCGCGAACGCGAGACCCGTTGAGTGCTCGGTGATCGGCGTCATCGTGACCAGTGAGCCGCTGGTAACGCCTCTTGTTGCTTCGAGCACGATTCCGGTCATCGCGTTCGCCGATGTAGGGCTGGACACCCTTGGGCTCGCCCCGATGCCCACTAGCGGGGCACGCCGGCGCCGCCGCTAACTCGTCGACCTGCGGCGAGCTCGCATCGCGGGGTGGGACTGGTCGGCGCGAGCCTGTCGGGGCGGTGTAGACCACCGCGCCGCCCCGAAGGCTGCGCGCCGATGCTCAATCGTGAGGAACCCCAGGCCTCGGGAACCGCCAAGTCGCGGCAAGAGCGGATGTTCGCGCTCTTCACCAACTCCAGCTCAAGTGGATCGTGTTGGCGCCCGGTTCACGCGTCGTGCAGGGGTTCAGCAGGTGGGGCGTGCTGTATCGGCCGGGTCTAGCGTGACGGGTCGACAAAGCATGTCAGGCCC
>NZ_JACJFX010000067.1:0-873 GCF_014164675.1 Propioniciclava sp. MC1683
GGAAATGCTGGCGGAACGCGGCATTTCGGTCGACCATACGACGATCTATCGCTGGGTCCAGTGCTACGCCCCGGAGATGGAGAAGCGGCTGCGCTGGTTCTGGCGGCGTGGCTTTGATCCGAGCTGGCGCCTGGATGAAACCTACGTCAAGGTG
The DNA here is from genome assembly GCF_014164675.1 of Propioniciclava sp. MC1683. NCBI lineage: Bacteria > Bacillati > Actinomycetota > Actinomycetes > Propionibacteriales > Propionibacteriaceae > Propioniciclava > Propioniciclava sp. MC1683. Next base: position 155 of record NZ_JACJFX010000067.1, read on the forward strand.
CGGGGCAAGTGGACCTACCTGTACCGGGCAGTCGACAAGCGGGGCGACACGATCGATTTCTACCTGTCGCCGACCCGCAGCGCCAAGGCAGCGAAGCGGTTCCTGGGCAAGGCCCTGCGAGGCCTGAAGCACTGGGAAAAGCCTGCCACGCTCAATACCGACAAAGCGCCGAGCTATGGTGCAGCGATCACCGAATTGAAGCGCGAAGGAAAGCTGGACCGGGAGACGGCCCACCGGCAGGTGAAGTATCTCAATAACGTGATCGAGGCCGATCACGGAAAGCTCAAGATACTGATCAAGCCGGTGCGCGGTTTCAAATCGATCCCCACGGCCTATGCCACGATCAAGGGATTCGAAGTCATGCGAGCCCTGCGCAAAGGACAGGCTCGCCCCTGGTGCCTGCAGCCCGGCATCAGGGGCGAGGTGCGCCTTGTGGAGAGAGCTTTTGGCATTGGGCCCTCGGCGCTGACGGAGGCCATGGGCATGCTCAACCACCATTTCGCAGCAGCCGCCTGATCGGCGCAGAGCGACAGCCTACCTCTGACTGCCGCCAATCTTTGCAACAGAGCCCGCAGACACGCCGTTGACCAGCACGTATACCGGCTCATCACAGTTGAGGGTGTAGAGGCCGGTGATCTGGGGAGGCGCGTCGCTCCGCGGTTGAGGGTCGAGGTCTTCCGATGATGGAGGTTCCTACGCCTTCCATCCGAAAGACCTCG
>NZ_JACJFX010000068.1:0-3656 GCF_014164675.1 Propioniciclava sp. MC1683
ACCCAGTGGACATAAGCCTGTTCGGTTCGTAAGCTATAATGCAAGTAGCGTATGCGCTCACGCAACTGGTCCAGAACCTTGACCGAACGCAGCGGTGGTAACGGCGCAGTGGCGGTTTTCATGGCTTGTTATGACTGTTTTTTTGTACAGTCTATGCCTCGGGCATCCAAGCAGCAAGCGCGTTACGCCGTGGGTCGATGTTTGATGTTATGGAGCAGCAACGATGTTACGCAGCAGGGCAGTCGCCCTAAAACAAAGTTAGACATCATGAGGGAAGCGGTGACCATCGAAATTTCGAACCAACTATCAGAGGTGCTAAGCGTCATTGAGCGCCATCTGGAATCAACGTTGCTGGCCGTGCATTTGTACGGCTCCGCAGTGGATGGCGGCCTGAAGCCATACAGCGATATTGATTTGTTGGTTACTGTGGCCGTAAAGCTTGATGAAACGACGCGGCGAGCATTGCTCAATGATCTTATGGAGGCTTCGGCTTTCCCTGGCGAGAGCGAGACGCTCCGCGCTATAGAAGTCACCCTTGTCGTGCATGACGACATCATCCCGTGGCGTTATCCGGCTAAGCGCGAGCTGCAATTTGGAGAATGGCAGCGCAATGACATTCTTGCGGGTATCTTCGAGCCAGCCATGATCGACATTGATCTAGCTATCCTGCTTACAAAAGCAAGAGAACATAGCGTTGCCTTGGTAGGTCCGGCAGCGGAGGAATTCTTTGACCCGGTTCCTGAACAGGATCTATTCGAGGCGCTGAGGGAAACCTTGAAGCTATGGAACTCGCAGCCCGACTGGGCCGGCGATGAGCGAAATGTAGTGCTTACGTTGTCCCGCATTTGGTACAGCGCAATAACCGGCAAAATCGCGCCGAAGGATGTCGCTGCCGACTGGGCAATAAAACGCCTACCTGCCCAGTATCAGCCCGTCTTACTTGAAGCTAAGCAAGCTTATCTGGGACAAAAAGAAGATCACTTGGCCTCACGCGCAGATCACTTGGAAGAATTTATTCGCTTTGTGAAAGGCGAGATCATCAAGTCAGTTGGTAAATGATGTCTAACAATTCGTTCAAGCCGACCGCGCTACGCGCGGCGGCTTAACTCCGGCGTTAGATGCACTAAGCACATAATTGCTCACAGCCAAACTATCAGGTCAAGTCTGCTTTTATTATTTTTAAGCGTGCATAATAAGCCCTACACAAATTGGGAGATATATCATGAAAGGCTGGCTTTTTCTTGTTATCGCAATAGTTGGCGAAGTAATCGCAACATCCGCATTAAAATCTAGCGAGGGCTTTACTAAGCTTGCCCCTTCCGCCGTTGTCATAATCGGTTATGGCATCGCATTTTATTTTCTTTCTCTGGTTCTGAAATCCATCCCTGTCGGTGTTGCTTATGCAGTCTGGTCGGGACTCGGCGTCGTCATAATTACAGCCATTGCCTGGTTGCTTCATGGGCAAAAGCTTGATGCGTGGGGCTTTGTAGGTATGGGGCTCATAATTGCTGCCTTTTTGCTCGCCCGATCCCCATCGTGGAAGTCGCTGCGGAGGCCGACGCCATGGTGACGGTGTTCGGCATTCTGAATCTCACCGAGGACTCCTTCTTCGATGAGAGCCGGCGGCTAGACCCCGCCGGCGCTGTCACCGCGGCGATCGAAATGCTGCGAGTCGGATCAGACGTCGTGGATGTCGGACCGGCCGCCAGCCATCCGGACGCGAGGCCTGTATCGCCGGCCGATGAGATCAGACGTATTGCGCCGCTCTTAGACGCCCTGTCCGATCAGATGCACCGTGTTTCAATCGACAGCTTCCAACCGGAAACCCAGCGCTATGCGCTCAAGCGCGGCGTGGGCTACCTGAACGATATCCAAGGATTTCCTGACCCTGCGCTCTATCCCGATATTGCTGAGGCGGACTGCAGGCTGGTGGTTATGCACTCAGCGCAGCGGGATGGCATCGCCACCCGCACCGGTCACCTTCGACCCGAAGACGCGCTCGACGAGATTGTGCGGTTCTTCGAGGCGCGGGTTTCCGCCTTGCGACGGAGCGGGGTCGCTGCCGACCGGCTCATCCTCGATCCGGGGATGGGATTTTTCTTGAGCCCCGCACCGGAAACATCGCTGCACGTGCTGTCGAACCTTCAAAAGCTGAAGTCGGCGTTGGGGCTTCCGCTATTGGTCTCGGTGTCGCGGAAATCCTTCTTGGGCGCCACCGTTGGCCTTCCTGTAAAGGATCTGGGTCCAGCGAGCCTTGCGGCGGAACTTCACGCGATCGGCAATGGCGCTGACTACGTCCGCACCCACGCGCCTGGAGATCTGCGAAGCGCAATCACCTTCTCGGAAACCCTCGCGAAATTTCGCAGTCGCGACGCCAGAGACCGAGGGTTAGATCATGCCTAGCATTCACCTTCCGGCCGCCCGCTAGCGGACCCTGGTCAGGTTCCGCGAAGGTGGGCGCAGACATGCTGGGCTCGTCAGGATCAAACTGCACTATGAGGCGGCGGTTCATACCGCGCCAGGGGAGCGAATGGACAGCGAGGAGCCTCCGAACGTTCGGGTCGCCTGCTCGGGTGATATCGACGAGGTTGTGCGGCTGATGCACGACGCTGCGGCGTGGATGTCCGCCAAGGGAACGCCCGCCTGGGACGTCGCGCGGATCGACCGGACATTCGCGGAGACCTTCGTCCTGAGATCCGAGCTCCTAGTCGCGAGTTGCAGCGACGGCATCGTCGGCTGTTGCACCTTGTCGGCCGAGGATCCCGAGTTCTGGCCCGACGCCCTCAAGGGGGAGGCCGCATATCTGCACAAGCTCGCGGTGCGACGGACACATGCGGGCCGGGGTGTCAGCTCCGCGCTGATCGAGGCTTGCCGCCATGCCGCGCGAACGCAGGGGTGCGCCAAGCTGCGGCTCGACTGCCACCCGAACCTGCGTGGCCTATACGAGCGGCTCGGATTCACCCACGTCGACACTTTCAATCCCGGCTGGGATCCAACCTTCATCGCAGAACGCCTAGAACTCGAAATCTAACGTCCGTTCGGGCATCGAGGTCCATGTCGGGGTGGGACGGGCCCGTGGCTTCAAGATCACTTGCAGTCCGACCGCGATGTCTTGGTTGCGCGAGAGGTTGTCGATATGGCTCTGTTGCAAAAATCGTGAAGCTTGAGCATGCTTGGCGGAGATTGGACGGACGGAACGATGACGGATTTCAAGTGGCGCCATTTCCAGGGTGATGTGATTGGTTGCGCGAGAGGTTGTCGATATGGCTCTGTTGCAAAAATCGTGAAGCTTGAGCATGCTTGGCGGAGATTGGACGGACGGAACGATGACGGATTTCAAGTGGCGCCATTTCCAGGGTGATGTGAGGCTCTGTTGCAAAAATCGTGAAGCTTGAGCATGCTTGGCGGAGATTGGACGGACGGAACGATGACGGATTTCAAGTGGCGCCATTTCCAGGGTGATGTGATCCTGTGGGCGGTGCGCTGGTATTGTCGCTATCCGATCAGCTATCGCGACCTTGAGGAAATGCGGCTCATCACAGTTGAGGGTGTAGAGGCCGGTGATCTGGGGAGGCGCGTCGCTCCGCGGTTGAGGGTCGAGGTCTTCCGATGATGGAGGTTCCTACGCCTTCCATCCGAAAGACCTCGACGTGCTC
>NZ_JACJFX010000069.1:0-4310 GCF_014164675.1 Propioniciclava sp. MC1683
GCCTTCAACTCGCGGACCTCTTTACGCAACCGTGCCAGTTCAGCACGCTCCGGTTCGCTGATCTCCGGTAACTCATCCGGGTGCTCCCGCCGATACGCATTCACCCAATTCCTGAGTGTTTCCGAGCCGATACCATGATCACGCGCGACCTCGGCAACAGTCCGCGACGACTCAATCACCGCACGAACCGCCTCCGCCTTGAATTCCGGGCTGAACTTCTTCCGGGTCATTCGATCCCTTCCATTTCTCCCACGGATTCTACCGGTGGGGGCTCTTGGTCCGGAAACAATCCCTCACCTCAGCCCTGGTCTCGGGCTTGTTGTTCGAGCATCCCAACTCGAGTGAGTTCGGGGATCGTGAACACCGCTGTGGGGATACCCGTGTAGTCGGGGACGGTCGTGGTGGCTTTGAGCATGTTGGAGGCCGCGACCTTGGCTTCGATCACTGCGACTGGGGTCAGTGGCATCCCGGGGGTGTAGGCCGCGTCGCCGGCGGCGTAGACCGCGGCGTTGCTGGTGCTCTGCAGGTGAGCCGCTACCCGCACTCCTTGTTCGTCCCACTCGACTCCGGCGGCGTCGAGGTCGAGGCCGGACAGTTCGGGGATCCGGCCCGCACCGTGCACGATGAGGTCGAACTCCACGTCCTCGGGTCGGCCGGATCGTGCCAAGCTGACCTGGTAACCGCCACCGGACTTCTCGATTGAGGTGATCGTGGTGGAGCGCCACAGCTCGATCCCGGCCTCGGCGCCGCGGTTGATGAGGAGCTCTACGAGGTCGGGGTCGAACGCCTTGAGCGGCCGCGGCCCGCGGTCGAGGATGACCGGGGTGCTGCCCGCCCGCGCCGCGATGTGAGCGAACTCGAACGAGATGAAGCCACCACCGACGAACAAGATCCTACGTGGCAGCGCTGGAAGGTCCATGAAGGCGGTGCTGTCGACCAGATGCTCGTGACCGGGAAAGTCCAGCGGCCGTGGACGGGCGCCCGCGGCGATCAGGAAGTGAGCTGCGTCGTAGGACCTGCCGTCAATCGCGATGGTGTGCGCGTTCGTGAACCGCGCCTGCCCGTGGAGCGTGTCCACACCGTTGCCCGAAAGGCTGTCCTCCATGTTTCGCGGGACCGGGTCGGTGAAGCCGTGCTTGTGCTTGATCAGATCGGCCCAGTTCATCGACAAGCCGGCGTCGTCGATTCCCTTGCCCCGCATCAGTCGGGCGCTGTCGATGATCTCGGCCCCGCGACGCAGGATCTTCTTCGGGTCGCACCCTCGAAGCGCACAGGTGCCGCCGTAGGGAAGCGCGTCGACGATCGCGACCCTCCAGCCCGCGGAAGCGCACTTGTTCGCCGCCGCGACGCCGGCCATGCCGGCACCGATCACGATCAAGTCATAGCTGCGCGTCATCAGGACAGCACCTCGGCCACGCCGAGCGCAGCCCGGAGTTCCTGCATCGTGGGCGCCCCCGCCAGCCCATCGGGTGTGCTGTAGAGCCGACAGGACAACCCGACCCCGTCGCCGGGTTTGGCGAAGATGTCGACGCCCTCGACCAGGATGCTCGGCGAGCCGTGGAACCCCAGCCGCTCCGCCTCCTCGAGCGTTTCGACGCGGAGTCGCGTCACCACGATATCGGGGCGTTCGTTGGCGATCGCTGCAAGTCGCTGGTCGGCGACCTTCCAGTTGGGGCAGTCATCGAAGTACAACAGAGAGACGTTCATGGTGCGACGCTAGACCTTGTACCGTGGTAGAAGGTCAAGCGTTAAGAGGGATGACATGTTGATCGGTGAGCTTGCCGACATTGCCGGGGTGACGTGCCAGACCGTGCGGTTCTATGAGCGCAGGGGCCTGTTGCCGGACGCCGAACGAGGCGCCAACGGGTACCGCGTCTACGACGAGGCCATGCTCGCCCGGTTGCGCTTCATCAACGTGGCCCAGGCCGCCGGGCTGACACTGTCCGAGATTCGCACCATCATCGCCCTTCGCGACGACGGGCACCTGCCCTGCGCGCACGTGGTTACGCTCATCGACACCAAGCTCGCTGACGTCCGTGCACGGATCAAACAACTTGCCGCGCTGCAAACCGAGCTCGAAGCACTCCGCGACCACAGTGAGCTGCTCGATCCCGCCGACTGCGAAGACGACGACATCTGCCACATACTCTCCTCAGCGAAGTAAGCCCTCGACGGGGACAAAGCACAGACGAGGCTCTCCAGCGAAGCCCAACGCTCGCTACGGCCGGTCCAGACATCCGCCATTCGGCATCAAGCACGTGCGTGCGGTCACGACCGTTGACCTCGACGTCCCCACATGGGCAGTTGAGTAACCACACGCCCGTCGGCAGAGTCGAGCACACCCGATGGGCGCCCAAGGGGATGAGGGCCGCTTGGCCGCTTGCTCGGACGTCCAATCCAACAGGGTGTGCTTCTCAGTTCTTCTTGAGTAGCCCGGTGAGGCCGGCGATCAGGATGGCGGTTTGTAGCCAGCCGAAGGCTTTGAGGGCGATCAGGGTCCAGGCCAACCAGAGGGGGCTGGTAACGGTCCAGCTGGACGGGATGATTCCTGCAGCCGGTGGGATCACCACGGCTGCCCCATAGAGCCCCGGATCGAGCGGTGCGCCACCGGTTAAGGGACGCCAGCAGTGTGTTGATCGTCACCAACCGGCCCGCGATCGCGAACTCCTGGTACGACGACTTCATCCGGTTCATCGGCCACCAGACCTCGTTCAAGTTCGTCTCCGAGTCGGCCTCGCTGGCCGACCGTGCGCCGATGACGCGCGCACAGTGGCCCAAGTACCTGGTCGAACACGAGGACGAGGACCCGCGCATCGTCGAGTTCCTCTCCCTGCAGGACCTGAAGGGGTCGCAGTATTTCGGTGGGGGCTACAAGAAGCTCAAGCACATCGCGGACTACACGTGGGACCTGCTCGTCATCGATGAGGCCCACGAGGGTGTCGACACCACCAAGACCGACATCGCCTTCGACCAGATCAAGCGCACCCACACGCTGCACCTGTCCGGCACACCGTTCAAGGCGTTGGCCTCTGGCCGTTTCGCTGAGTCCGAGATCTTCAACTGGACCTACGAGGACGAACAGACTGCGCGCGAGGAGTGGTCCGACGGCACGCAGGACAACCCGTACGCCCCGCTGCCGAAGCTGAACCTGCTGACCTACCAGCTGTCGCGGATGATCACCGACCGGCTGGCCGAAGGCGTCGCGATCGAGGAGGACGCAGCCAACGTCGACTACGCCTTCGACCTCAACGAGTTCTTCGCCACCAAGGTGAATATTCGCTTCTCTGAGCGCCACGAGTATTGCGGTTGAGCGCCACCTGCTCGTGGGCGCGTTCGCGTCCGTGAGGGCCACCGAGTATTCGGGTTCGGCGCCGCCTTCCTAGGCTCCTTCTGCCGCGTGGCTGATCACGCGGCAGAAGGAGTAGTTCGGATGGTACGCAGGATCAAGGCGAAGCTGGTGTTGAGGCTTCGCGCGGAGGGGCTCACGGGTCGGCAGATCGCGGCGCAGGGTATGTCTCGGCACTCGGTGTCGGCGGTGCTCGACGCCGCTGACCGGGAGGGCGTCGGCTGGGACGACGTCGCGGAGCTCGACGAGGCGGACGTGTATGCGCGGCTGTTCCCCGGGCGTGGTGAGCACGAGAGTGTTCACGCGCAGCCGGACTGGGACAAGGTGCATCGGGAGCTCGCGAGGGTCGGGGTGACGTTGAAGCTGCTGCATGGCGAGTACGTCGATGCCTGCCGGGCCAAGGGCGAGACGGCGATGGGCTACGACCGGTTCTGCAAGACCTACCAGCGTCACGTGCTGGTGATCGGGGCGGCATCGCGGGTCGGTCACAAGGCCGGGCAGACGGTCGAGGTCGACTGGTCGGGCAAGACTATGCAGCTCAGCGACCCGGTCACCGGGCAGGCGACGAGGGTCTACTTGTTCGTCGCGACGCTGCCGTTCTCCCGCTACTCGTTCGTCGAGCCGACGCTGGATATGAAGCAGGACACCTGGCTGCGCGCGAACACGGCGATGTTCGACTGGTTCGGCGGGTCCGTCCCGCGGATCGTTCCGGACAACCTGAAGGCGGGTGTGATCAAGCACCCTGCCGAGGGCGAGGTGGTGCTGAACGACGCGTATCGGGAGCTCGCGGCGCACTATTCGGCGGCGGTGCTGCCGGGACGGGTGAAGAAGCCGAAGGACTATCCCGAGGATCTGGTTATCCCGAGTCGTGGCCGTTGCTGCTTGTCAACGGGGGCTGTGGCTGGGGATCCTCGGGATAACTACGTGAGGCCTGCGAGTCGGAGGATCAGGTCGTCGTCTCCTT
>NZ_JACJFX010000070.1:0-4254 GCF_014164675.1 Propioniciclava sp. MC1683
CTGGTCCGTGCCGGCGCGACCTTCGACAAAGGCATCCTCGTCGAACGACCCGACGAACCGACCCACGAATCAGGAGGCGATCAACACGTCGCGTGACACGCCCATCCACAGGTCTTGACTATTCCTCCTTGGTATGCCGCGTCCATGAAGTGGTGGTAGACGGGCGTGTCCCTTGTCCCCCCACCGGTCGCCTCTTCTTGGTAGGGAGGGTTTCCGATGACGACGTCGAACTTCTTACTCACTGTTAGGGCCTTCCGTCAACATGTCGTCGATGAGTTGCTGGCGTTCTGTCGGGTTCATCGTGGTGAGGTTTCCGACGCGGTAGTGGCCGGACTCCTCGATCCAGCGCTTTCGCTGGGGGACGCCGCCCGAGACTGCCTCGATGGTGATGCGGTGGAGGATCTGGTTGTGGCTCATTTCGAAGAGCTGTTTGGTGAGGATGTGCTGGAGGCGTTCGTTCGGGTCGGGGATCTGGTCGGCGAGGCCGGTGTCGAGCCTGCGTACCAGTTCCATGAGGAACAGTCCGGCTGTCGAGAACAGGTCGGCGAAGGTGGCCTCGGGGTCCTCGAAGATGCCGGGGTTCTCCGCCTCCAGGACGTCGACCATCCGCTTGACGACGGGCTTCGGGGTGAACACCAACGAAGTCCTCTGTTGGGGGACGTAGGCGAAGATGTCCTCGGCCAGTTCGTCGTTGAAGTAGTCGGCCAGTTCCTCCTTCTTGTCGAGGAACTCCTGCATGGACCGGTCGAACACTGCTTCGTCGAACAGGCCTGGGATACGCACGGTGGAGCCATCATCGGCTGTGATCTGCTGGCCGTCGCGGAGTACCCGGAACTCGACCTCGGTGATGCCGGTGATCTCGTGGAACACGTCGTCGGGGGTGTAGTCGTCGAAGTTGGCGAGGCGGATGTCGCGGTCTCCGTAGGCCATCAGGAACATGGGGATGGTGCGGGCGAAACCGCGGAGGTGGTCGCGGGCTTCGTCCATGGCCTTGTCGGCGCGCCTCTGCTCGCGCTTGGTTTCCTCGCGGCGCACGGTGGTGGGGACGATGGTCTCCATCGCCTCCTCGACGATGGCGCGGAGGTCGGCCTCGAACGATGCCGCCTGCTCCTCGATCTTGGCTGTGACGGCCTCGTGCTCGACCTCGGTGGCGGCGGCGTCCAGCTCGTCGGCGAGGTGCTTGGAGGCGATGCGGTGCTCGGTGTAGACGCGCTCCACCTTCGCTTCAACCTGCTGTTCGGTGAGCTTCACGTCGTTCTTCACCTGCGCGACGGTGAGGCCGTACTCCTGCTGGAGCTGGTCGCGGGTGGCCTGGGCCTGCTGTGTGACCGACTTGGCGAGCATGGCGGCGGCCTTGGCTGAGGGCGTGTCGGGGGTCACCTTCGGCAGGGCTTCCACGGACCAGACTGGTTTGCCGAGGACCGCAACCTTGGGGTTGATGACGGTTGCCTCGTCGATCTGCACGTTGCCGTCGAGGTCGGTGACCGGCAACGGCTCGGGGAGTTCGATCGGCTCTTTCTTGAGCTTGCCCTGTTTGGCGATGGGGAGCTTGTCGAGGATCTCCTTGAACTGCTCGGAGAACCGGAAGATGCCCGAGACGTTCTCGAACAGCAAGTTCGACAGGAAGCCCCGCCGGACGACCTCGCGGGCCTTGATCTTTGCGGGGAAGGTGAGCACCTGGGCTGCGTCCAGCTCGATCATCCGGCCTTCGGAGTCCTCACCGATCACGGGGAAGAAGTTGAGCAGCCTGCGGATGTTGTCCTGGCGCACGGCCGGGTCGCCGGATGGGTTGGAGCGCAGGTTGTTGGCGAACTGGTCGAAGATGGTGAGGGTGCGCTCGGGGGCGAAGTCGAAGATGTAGGCGTTGTGCTTCTGCAGGATCGAGTTGCCGCGCTGGAAGGTGTGCGGGTTCTGGGCTCGGAACGCGGCTTGCATGTAGCGGGCGGCCGAGCCCATGTCGGAGAGCATGATGACCGCGGTCCACTCCGGGACGGTGACGCCCGTGGTGAGCTGCCCCACCGAGAGGGTGATGGTCTTGCCGCGGTTGGCCTCGGCGGCGGCGATCGCGTTGCGGACCAGGCCCAGCGACTGGCCGATGGTGGCCGGGTCGGACTCATCGGCGCGGCCGTCGCCTGCAGCCAACACCACCGTGTAGTCCTTGAACACGGGGTGCTGCTTGAGGAGGCGCTGGAGGGCCTTGGCGGAAGCGACGCGCTGGAGGAGCCACAGGGAGTGGCGCACCTCGTCGCGGAGCTCAGGAGTGGAGAACGGGTACTTCTCGTTGGTGGTGAGCCGGTCCAGGAACTTCACCACTTCGTCGTGGTGCTCGAAGAAGCCGTTCTCCTTGGTGAGTATTTGGAGTCGTGAGCGCCACTGATTATTGCGGTTGAGCGCCACTCGATATTCACTCTCAGGGCCACTGGTATTGCCGGTGAGCGCCACCCCGGTCGCCGCGACGCTCACCGGCCCGGGTTCAGCCTCGATCCGCCGAGGTGATGGGTGTGCCGTGATGGCGAATGCTCCTGTGACAAGGAAGAATAGGGCTTGCGACAGTCCAATTCGATCCGCAGACAGGAGCACTCGTAGTGCGAGTTTGCCACAGCCTTGACCCCGTTTTCGACGACCCGAACCTGATCGCCTTCGGTGGCCTGCCGGCGGTGATGGCCTTGGCCGAGCAAGCCGGCCTGCACGACCTGGTCGACGCGCACGTGACGGTGCCGGGCACGGCCGGCGCCCACGCGTCGGTGAAGGTGCCGGCGATCATCGCCGGGCTGATCGCCGGCGCGGACAGCATCAGTGACCTGGACGTGCTCCGCCACGGCGGCATGGGCCGGATCTTCACCGGGGTCAGGGCGCCGACCACCCTGGGCACGCACCTGCGCGCCTACCGGTTCGGGCACGTCCGCCAACTGGATGCGGTGGCCACCCGACTGCTGGCCCGCCTCGCCAAGGTGTCGCCGATCCTGTCCGGCGCCGACCAACTCGTCTTCCTGGATGTGGACGACACGATCCGCGAAACCCACGGCTACCACAAGCAGGGCGCCGCCTACGGCTACAGCCGGGTGAAGGGGTTGAACGCCCAGGTGGCGATCCTGTCGACCCCGCTCGCGGCGCCGGTGATCGCCGCCACCCGGCTCCGCAAGGGCAACATCGACTCCGGCCACGGTGCCGCGAGGCTGATCGCAGACAGCCTGGCCACCCTGCGGCGGGCCACCACCCCCGGGACGGTCATCGTGCGCGCCGACAGTGCCTACTTCCGGCACGACGTCGTCGCCGCCGCCACCGCGGGCGGGGCGAAGTTCTCGGTCACGGCCCGCCTGAACAAGGCCGTGACCAGGGCGATCGCCGGCATCGACGAGCAAACCTGGACGGCGATCCGCTACCCGAACGCGATCTACGACGAACAGCAGCAACGCTGGATTTCGGATGCGGAAGTCGCCGAAGTGCCCTTCACCGCGTTCACCTCCCGTCGCAAGGCCGACCACATCACCGCCCGACTGATCGTCCGGCGGGTCAAACGCCTCAACCCGACCGTCGCCAAGTCCCAAGGCGAACTGTTGCCGGGCTACCGGTACCACGCCGTCTTCACAGACACGACGCTGTCGTTGGTCGACGCGGAGGCCGCGCACCGTGACCACGCGGTCATCGAGGCCGTGTTCGCCGACCTCAAGAACGGGCCCCTGGCGCATGCCCCGTCGGGGAAGTTCACCGCGAATGCCGCTTGGCTGGTCCTGACCGCGATCGCGTTCAACCTCACCCGGGCCGCCGCCCGCCTCGCGTCGAAGACCCTCGGGAAGGCCCGCACCCACACGGTGCGCCGCACCCTCATCCAGGTCGCCGCCAGGGTCGCGAACCAGGCCCGACGCTGGCGCCTGCACCTACCGAGCCGCTGGCCCTGGCAACACCAGCTCGCCACCCTCTACGCCGCGGCGCTCGGACCACCAACCGCCGCCACCGCCACCTGACCACCGCCCTCACCGGGCACGACACGAGGAACCCCAGTGGGAAAGCCGGGCAGACCGGCAGCCCCTCTACGCCCCTCTACGCCCACCCCCCGAAATCACCCGCGTGTCACTCCGGAAACGCCGAAACCCTCACTCACGAACTCGGGTCGGCGGATCGAGGTTTGGAGTGTTCCCGAAAAAATGGAGGCGTAGTTTATGCCGCGAGTTCGCGGATGTGTCTGAATCCTAGCTCGTATTCGTGTGGTGTCAAATAGCCTAGTGTCGAATGCCTTCGGGTCCGGTTGTAGTA
>NZ_JACJFX010000071.1:0-4190 GCF_014164675.1 Propioniciclava sp. MC1683
TACTACAACCGGACCCGAAGGCATTCGACACTAGGCTATTTGACACCACACGAATACGAGCTAGGATTCAGACACATCCGCGAACTCGCGGCATAAACTACGCCTCCATTTTTTCGGGAACACTCCAGCCCGGACAGGCGCCCCGCCGCCGTCGATCACCTCAAGCGCAAGTTGCGGGTGAGCGAACGGATGGCGTGCCGTCTGGTCGGGCTGAGCCGCTCCGCGTACCGGCGACCGCTCAAGGGCGACACGGTCACGGCCCCAGACCGGGCGCTCAGGGAGTGGCTGCGCGCCTGGGCGAAGGACCATCCCCGCTACGGGTACCGGCGGGCGTATCACGACGCCCGCGCCGAGGGGTGGGTGGTGAACCACAAGAAGAACCAACGCCTGTGGCGTGACGAAGGGCTCCGGGTCCCGCAGCGGCGTCGACGCAAGCGCGTCGGGTCCTCGACCGTCGACGCGCCGACGGCGGACGCGCCGAACGTGGTGTGGGCGGTGGACTTCCAGTTCGACGCCGACGAGCACGGACGATTGATCAAGATCTGCTCGATCGTCGACGAACACACCCGGGAGTGCATCGGCGGCCTCACCGAACGATCGATCACCGCCGACCGGCTCACCGCCCACCTCGAGGACCTCGTCGCCGCCCGGGGCGCCCCGGCGGTGCTCAGGTCGGACAACGGGCCGGAGTTCATCAGCGAGGCGATGGCCGACTGGGCCGGCACCCGCACAGGCCTGTCCTACATCCCTCCGGGCTCGCCGTGGCGCAACGGGTACGTCGAGTCGTTCAACAGCCGGATCCGCGACGAGTGCCTCAACATCAACAGCTTCTACTCGCTACTGCACGCGCAGGTCATCATCGGCGACTGGAAGGACGAGTACAACCACCACCGCCGGCACTCCTCGCTCGGCTACCTACCCCCAGCCGAGTACGCTCAGCAATGCACCCATCAAATCGAAACCGACGACTCACAGAGCGTCCGGACCGAATGAAGGGGGCGGCCCACGCGGACTCCAGTCACGACCTGTTTGCCACTCGAGGACGCCGACTCTGGGTATGCGAGTGAAGTCACGACCATCAGGCGGGATGTCGATTCCAGGGCGCCGCGCATGTCAGTGCTAGGTCTGATGTCGATCAACGGGGCCGGGTGAGTTGAGTCACGACAGCGTCATGCAGATACCGGCTGAGACTTGCGGCGCTGGTCGGGGCACGCTGCTAGCGGCTCCCATCGTCACCGGAAGTGAGTCTCATCTTCAGTTGCCCGGATACCGGCGGGTTCTTCATGCTCCTCAACGCTCAGCCCGCGCAGTCACCCACCCACCCTCGATTGGGAAGAGCCCTTAGACCGCCGAGTAGCTGCCCCTGCCCTCGAGCGCCGAGTAGAGGGTTTGGCGGCTCACGCCGAGGTCCTTGGCCACCCGCGCCTTGGGCACTCCGACCTCGATGCGCAACCGCGCGGCAGCGATCTCCTCAGCGGTGAGCCTTCGGGCCTTGCGGTACTTGCCTGCGGCCTTCGCGAGGGCTATCCCTTCGGCCTGACGCTCGCGGATGGCCTCGCGCTCGAGTTCGGCGAAGGCTGCGAAGACCGTCAGCATCGCGCGCCCTTCCTTGGTGGTCACGTTGAGCATGGGTGAGTCCAGGAACTCGATCGCCACGCCCTTGGCCGCGAGCTCGTCCACGATCCGCAGCAGGTCCCGAGTGTCACGGGCGAGCCGGTCGATCGACTTCACCCGGATGGTGTCCCCCGCCTGCGCGAACGCCATCAGCGTACGGAGCTTCTCGCGATCGGCGACATTCTTCCCAGAGACCTGCTCCTCGACCAGCACGTCGACGCCGGCGAGCGCTTCACGTTGGCGCTCCAGGTTCTGATCCTTCGAGCTAACTCGCGCATATCCGTACACCCGTCCACCCACGTCTAGACCTTCCGTCGCATTCGTCAAAGTGTCGCATGCGAGGCTTGGGTTTACGGTCAGGCTAGGAGCTGTTTCAGCCGTCCATGGAGTACACCCCGCTGGACACCGAACAGCTGCGCGTGGGAGGGGCCGGCAGCCTGTCTACCCACCCAGCAGGCACTCGCCACCCCCGTGGTTACCACTCTCGGAAATCTCAATCTCCTGCCGGCGGACGCCGCGGCGCCGGTCCGGGCTCGTGTCCCAGGGGGACTCGAAACCGAACGTCAGTGAGTCGCGAGTGGTCGTCGTCTCCTGTGCGTGACCACGTGCGCGCTCGACTGGACTGGCTCGGTCCCTTGGCTCAAAGGCAGACTGCGCTTATGGCGGACGACAGTGTGTGGGTGGCTCGTTTGGTGGCCGCGGCCAGGTCGGGCACCCAGCTGGATCTTGCCGGGGAAGGCTCAGCCAATCCGACTGAGGCCGACGAGTGGGATCCGGGTAGGACGATCCCAGCCGCTGCTGTCCGGGCCGCGCTACTGACCAAGGGTCTTGACCCTGACCCCCGAGGGCTGCGAATCCGGGGCGCCAACATCATCGGGGCTCTTGATCTAGAACACGCCACATTGCCCTGCACGCTCACCGTCACCGACTCGCGATTCAACGAGCCCGTCTTGATGAAAGGCCTAGCCTGCCGCCAGCTGGTCTTAACCGGCAGCCACACCCCCGGCCTCAACCTGGACGGGGCCACGATCACCGGCGACGTGTTCCTCACCGGCGGGTTCACCGCCACCGGCGCGGTGCGGGCGAACGGGGCCAACATCGCCGGCCAGCTGAACTTGCGAGGGGCCACCCTCACCAACCCCGACGGCAACGCCCTCAACCTGGACGGGGCCACGATCGCCGGCGGGATGTTCCTCGACGAGAAGTTCACCGCCACCGGTGGGGTGCGAGCGCTCGGGGCCAACATCGCCGGCCAGCTGTCCTTGCGGGGGGCCACCCTCACCAACCCCCACGGCTACGCCCTCAACCTGGACGGGGCCACGATCACCAGCGACCTGTTCCTCGACGAGAAGTTCACCGCCACCGGCGGCGTGCGGGCGCCCGGGGCCAACATCGGCGGCGTGCTGAACTTGAGGGGCGCCACCCTCACCAACCCCGACGGCGACGCCCTCAACCTGGACGGGGCCACGATCACCGGGGGGATGTTCCTCGACGAGGGGTTCACCGCCACCGGTCAGGTGACGATGAAGTTCGCCACCCTGAACGTGCTCGTCGGCAGTGACAAGCCCCCGGGTCAGCTGGTTGTGACGGGTTGGCGGCTGGGCGACATCCATGGCGGACTCAACGACCCCAAGACGATGACCAGCTGGCTGGACGCAGTGCCCGCAAAGGAGTTCGCGCTGCAACCATGGCATGAGGCGGCCGCTGTCTACGACCGACAGGGCCGCCCAACCGATGCCAAACGGCTGCGCGTCGCAGCCGCCCGGAGGGTGACAGCACGCAGCAAACTCCCGACCAAGCTGCTGAGAACCCTTTACGGCTGGTTCGCCGGCTACGGCTACTACCCACTGCTGGCTGGCGTCTGGCTGATCGCCGCAGCAATCATGGCCGGGACTCTCACCTTCTTCTTCGGGGCCACCCAGGCCCTAACCGGTGGCGCACCGCTCGATCCGGGGCTCTACGGGGCAGCCGTGGTGATCCCACCGGCTGCAGGAATCATCCCGTCCAGCTGGACCATTACCAGCCCCCTCTGGTTGGCCTGGACCCTGATCGCCCTCAAAGCCTTCGGCTGGCTACAAACCGCCATCCTGATCGCCGGCCTCACCGGGCTACTCAAGAAGAACTGAGAAGCACGCCCCGCGACCGTCACGATCTGAACAAGTCTGAAGCTTCGGTGCGCAGCAAGGTCGGTTGACGTCACCGGGTGAGCGCGAACCCCCTAGCGGCGCGTTCGGGCTAGCCCGTGCAAGGCGCGGGCCAACCCGCGCAGTCGGCGCACGTCATCGAACCCGTGGGGCGAAGGGACTGCTGCCCTCCGCTCCCTCGACCCCACCGAGGACGAGCGGGCCGCAGCCCGCACCACGATCCTCACCCGCCTAGCCACCACCGACCACTCACGGGAGGTCCGCGGCCTATTGGACACCTTGCGGCTGGTCACCGAGCCTTCAGATGGAGTGTTCCCGAAAAAATGGAGGCGTAGTTTATGCCGCGAGTTCGCGGATGTGTCTGAATCCTAGCTCGTATTCGTGTGGTGTCAAATAGCCTAGTGTCGAATGCCTTCGGGTCCGGTTGTAGTA
>NZ_JACJFX010000072.1:0-3735 GCF_014164675.1 Propioniciclava sp. MC1683
CGGGGCCTCCTCACGACTGTGGATAGGCCGAACCAAGGACCACCCTCGTTCGGTAACCCACGAACATGCGCGAGAGAGGCCCTGGCCCGCAACCCCTCACACAAGAGGAGCTGCTCATACCGTCTGACGCCGGCGCCGCGCCTCAGCGGACCTTCGTGACCTCGAAGTGGAAGCGCGGGGCGACCAGGTCGTCCTGCGCGGCCACCAGGGCCAGCTCGCGCTGGTCGAGGCCGGTGGTGCGCTCCAGCACCGAGTAGACGATGTCGGCCGTGCGGCCCACGGCCGCCTCGACGTCGCCGGTCTCCAGCAGCGCGGCCAGGAACATCGACGAGGTCAGGTCGCCCGAGCCGGTGAACGTGCGGCCCAGCAGCGGGGTGGTCACCGACCACGCGCCGTCGTCGCTGACCGCGACCATCGTGACCGTCTCGGGCTCGGACTCCTCGACGACCACGGAGGTCACCAGCACCACGTCGGGGCCCTTCAGGCGCAGTGCGTCGGCGGCCTCCAGGACCTCGGGCAGCGTGGTCGCCTCGCGGCCGGTCAGGAAGTTCAGCTCGTAGTGGTTGGGGGTGAGCACGTCGGCGGCCTGCACGACGTTGTCGCGGATGAACTCGGGGATGCCCGGCAGCACGTACATGCCGCGGCCGACGTCGCCCATCACCGGGTCGCAGCACCACACGGCGCCCGGGTTGCGCTCCTTGACCTTCTCCACGATCCGCAGGATCTCCGCACCCATGGCCGGCGCGCCCTGGTAGCCGGTCAGCACGGCGTCCACCTGCGGCAGCACGCCCAACTCGTCGATGCCCTCGACGACCTCGGCGACGTCCTCGGGGCGCAGGAGCGGGCCACGCTTGCTCGGGTAGGAGGTGTTGTTGCTGAAGTGCACCGTCAGGACCGGCCACACCTCGCAGCCCAGCCGCATGAGCGGGAAGGTCGCCGCGCTGTTCCCCACGTGCCCGTAGGCGACGGAGGACTGGATCGACAGAATCGTGGTCACAAGAGGCCATTCTGCACCCAACCGCGGACGGCGTTCATCACCGTGTCACGGTTGTTCCCTAAGGTGTGCACCATGCGGGGGCGACCAGCGGACCAGTACGCGTACTTCGACGCGCCGTTCATCGCGCTCGCCCACCGCGGCGGTATCACCGACGAGGCCCCCATCGAGGTCGAGAACAGCCTGCGCGGGTTCAAGGCCGCGTGGGACTTCGGGTTCCGCCACCTCGAGACCGACGTGCACACCACGGCCGACGGCGTCCTCGTCGCGTTCCACGACGAGGTCCTCGACCGGGTGACGGACGCCGCGGGTCGCCTCGCCGCCCTGCCGTGGGCCGAGGTCGAGCGGGCGCGCATCGGCGGGTCGGAGCCCATCCCCCGGCTGGACGACCTCCTCGAGGCGCTGCCGCAGGCCCGGTTCAACATCGACATCAAGGCCCCCGGCGCGATCGAGCCGCTGGCGTCCACGATCGAGCGCCACGCGGCGCACGACCGGGTGTGCGTGGGCAGCTTCCACCTGGCCAGCATCACCGCGTTCCGGAAGCGGACGGGCGGGCGCGTGGCGGCGTCGGCGTCCCCGCTCGAGGTCGGCGTGTTCGGCCTGGCCCCCGGCCTGCGCCGCGTGTGGCCGCTGCTGGGCCAGGCGTTCCAGATGCCCGAGCTCGAGCCCCGCACCGGGCGGCGGCTGCTCACCCGCGGGATGGTCGACGCCGCGCACCGGCACGGCGCCGTGGTGCACGTGTGGACCATCAACGAACGCCCCGACATGGAGCGCCTCATCGACCTCGGTGTCGACGGGATCGTCACCGACAACCTCGCCACGCTCAAGGCCGTCCTGGTCGAGCGGGACCTGTGGGAAGGACACGCATGACCAACTCGCTGCCGGTCGAGGGCTCCGCCCTCGAGGGGAACCGGCCCAGCCCCCGCCGCAAGGTCTGGGCGTGGGCGATGTGGGACTGGGGCACCCAGCCCCTGAACACCGTCATCATCACGTTCGTCTTCAGCGTCTACATCACGGGCAAGGCCTTCGGCCCCGAGAACGTCACCGCGCAGGCGCTGGCCCTGTCGACCGGGATCGCCGGCCTCATCGTCGCGCTCATCGCGCCGGTTCTGGGTCAGCGCTCCGACCGCACGGGCCGCACCGTGTTCAACCTGCGCTGTCAGACCTGGCTGATCGCCGCCCTCGCCGCCGCCCTGTTCTTCGTGCGGCCCGCGCCCGAGTACCTGTGGCTGGGGCTGGGCATCCTGGGCGTGGCGTCGATCATCGGCGAGCTGGCCAACGTCAACTACTACTCGCTCATCGACGAGGTCTCGACCAAGGACAACGTCGGTCGTGTGTCCGGCTTCGGCTGGGGCATGGGCTACCTCGGCGGCATCGTCGCCCTGCTGGTGCTCTACTTCGGCTTCATCTCCCCCGACGTCGGGCTGTTCGGCGTCACCAGCGACGACGGCATGGACATCCGCGCATCGATGATCGTCTGCGGCGTCTGGATCCTGCTGTTCACCCTGCCGACCTTCCTCGCCCTGAAGGACAAGCCGCGCACCGCGCCGGTGGAGAAGGTCGGCATCGTGCGTTCCTACGGCCTCCTCGTGGACTCGATCAAGAAGCTGTGGCGCTCCAGCCCGCACACGGTGTTCTTCCTCGCCGCCTCCGCGCTGTTCCGCGACGGGCTCTCGGGCGTCTTCGCCTTCGGCGCCGTGCTGGCCTCGCTCACCTTCGGTTTCTCCCCCGGCGACGTCATCATCTTCGGCGCGGTGGCCAACATCGTCGCGGGCGTCACGACGATCCTGTTCGGCTACGTCGACGACTGGATCGGCCCCAAGAAGGTCATCCTGATCTCGCTGGCCGCGCTCGTCGCGCTGGGCCTGGGCGTGTTCTTCCTGCACGACCGCGGGCAGATCGTCTTCTGGACCCTCGGCATGGCCATGACCGCCTTCGTGGGTCCGGCGCAGTCGGCGTCCCGGTCGTTCCTCGCCCGGCTCATCCCCGAGGGCAAGGCGGGCGAGATCTTCGGCCTCTACGCCACCACCGGCCGCGCGATCTCGTTCCTCTCCCCCGCCGCCTTCGGCCTCGCGGTGGGCCTGGGTGCGGCCATCACCGGCGAGGAGAACACCGCCTACTGGGGCATCATGGGCATCGTCCTGATCCTGCTGGCCGGCCTGCTCGTCCTGATCCCGGTCAAGGAGCCCGCCGACCACGCCGTCGACTGATGCCCGCCGACCCCTTCGGGAACATTGGGACCGCCCGGTAGCGTTGGGGTCGACGAAGGAGGACACCATGGCAGACAAGGCACTGAGGGGTCAGGGCCTGGGCTCGAAGAGCCTCGCCGACCCCGCGGGCGTCGAACTGGCTCCTCGCCAGGAGACCTCGTTCGACTGCCCCAACGAGCACCACTTCACGATCCCGTTCGCCGCCGAGGCGGAGCTCCCCACCGAGTGGGAGTGCCCGCGCTGCGGCCAGATGGCCCGCCGCTCCGACGGCGTCGAGCCCGAGCCCAAGGAGGTCAAGCCCCCGCGCACCCACTGGGACATGCTGCGGGAGCGCCGCTCCATCGAGGAGCTGGAGGACATCCTCGCCGAGCGCCTCGAGGAGATCCGCAAGGACACCTGAGGCGTCAGACGGTATGAGCAGCTCCTCTTGTGTGAGGGGTTGCGGGCCAGGGCCTCTCTCGCGCATGTTCGTGGGTTACCGAACGAGGGTGGTCCTTGGTTCGGCCTATCCACAGTCGTGAGGAGGCCCCG
>NZ_JACJFX010000073.1:0-3560 GCF_014164675.1 Propioniciclava sp. MC1683
AGATCGCCCGTCGCAAGGCCAAGGGCAGCCGCGGCGGTCGCCCACCTGCCTTCGATCCCACCATCTACAAGGGCAGGAACGTGGTGGAACGCTTCTTCAACCGGATCAAGGAGTTCCGCGCCATCGCCACCCGCTACGACAAACTCGCTCACAACTACCGCGCCGGCCTCGTCCTGGCCAGCACCATCATCTGCCTACGAGACCAGTTACGCGACACGCCCTAGGCGGGCCGGGCCACCGCCAGCACCCCGTGCGCCAGCGTGTCGGCCATCAGGCCCAGCATGTCGGGGTCGATGTTGTCGGCCCGGTCGCAGGACTCGTGGTAGCAGGGATCAGGCACGCCGGCCCCCTCGTCGAGGTAGGCCCCGGTGAACAGCCCGCCGACGGGGATGTCGGCGTACAGGAACGGCCGGTGGTCGCTGTCCTCGAACGTGGCGTCGACGGGCTCGGCCCCCTGCTCGCGGAGGTAGTCGGCCATGACCTTCCCGACCGGGTGGTCGCGCTCGCCGAAGCCGGCGTACACGTACGGCGTCGGGTTGGGTGAGCCGACCATGTCGAGGTTGAGGTAGACCTCGGTGGCGCGTTGCGCGGCCCGGTCCAGGCCGGAGACGTAGTGGGTCGACCCCCACAACCCGTCCTCCTCGCCGCTCCAGAACGCGAACCGGACGCCGTGCTCCGGCTGCACACCCAGCTCGGCCAGGTGCCGGGCCACCTCGAGGGCCGCCGCGACCCCGGACCCGTTGTCGTTGATCCCTGCCCCACTGGACACCCCGTCGAGGTGGGCGCCGACGACTACGGTCCGGCCGCTGGTGCCGGGCAGGTCGGCGAGCACGTTGGCGGTCTCGACCCTGCCCTCCCGCCACTCGACGCTCAGGGCCAGCTCGGTCGGCTGGGTCGCCCACGAGGCGCCCAGGTCATAGGTGGTCGTCACGACCGGGATGTCGAGGTCGGCGTCCTGCACCTGGCCCATGAACACGCCCGTGCGGTCATCCGCGTCACCCTGGTTGAACACCACGACGGCGCTCGCCCCGGCTTCACGCGCGTTGAGGGTCTTGGCCAGAAAGGTGCACGAGCCGCGCTGCAGCAGGGCGATGTCCCCGGCCGGGAACCCCTCGAAGTCGTCCGCCTGGCACCCGCTCGAGGAGCGCCGGTCCCCCTCGAGGTTCACGTCGACGGCCGTCACGCGGCCGGCGGCGCTCCCGGATCCGCCGAGCGGCTGGAAGTCCTCCCCCATCGTCAGCGCCTGCTCCCCGCCGGGGCCCACGGCGACCGACGCGTCGACGATCCCGCTCCGCTCGTAGGAGAACTCCTGGCGCCGGGTCTCGTAGCCGGCCTCCTTGAGCTGCGCCTCGACGTAGGCCATGGACGCCTCGTACCCCGGCGTCCCCGCCTGCCGGTTGCCGTCGTTCGCGTCGGCGATGCGCTCGAGCTCGTGGATGTGCGCCATCAGCTCGTCGGTCGTGATCGCCTCGCGCAGGGTGGCCGAGTCCACGGCCGGGATGACCCTCGGCCGGTTGTTCCACTGGAACCACACGGCGACGAGCGCGACGACCACGACAGCGGCGATGCCGATCAACTGCCAGGGGCGCGGGGTCTTCACGTGCAGAAAGTACCCGATCGACCCGGCCGCTGAACATGGACGCCTCGGGCCCACCCCGCCCCCACCCGACCGCTCCACTACAGCCAGTAGTCGAGATCGGGCCCACACAGCCCTGACTAGGCCTAGCATCGAGCCAAGCGTCCGCCGCCCAGGGCATCAGCACCGGCTGGGAGGTGGAGGGGGCCCCGGGCACGTTCAAGTACCGGCCGGTCAGCCCGATCAACCGCGACGCGATGGCCGCGTTCCTGTACCGCCTGGCCGGGGCGCCCGCGTTCACGCCCACCACCCAGAGCTTCGTCGACGTCCCCCCGGGCACGCAGTTCTACGCCGAGATCGAGTGGCTTGCCACGACGGGCATCTCGACCGGCTGGGGCGTAGGCGACCAGCGGGAGTACCGCCCCCTGCAGCCGATCAACCGCGACGCGATGGCGGCGTTCCTGTACCGGTTCGTGAACGGGGGCACCGCTCCCCTGACCGAGCAGTGCGGCGCCCCCTACCCGGAGCCCGAGCCGCAGCCCGGCCCCGACGTCGAGGCCGCCAACCAACTGGCGAACGGGTTCGCCGTGCCGGGTGCCGCCCAGTCGCGCAACGCCCTGGCCGGCCTGTCCGTCCAGGCGCCGGGAACCATGGTCGGCTACGACCGCGCCCTGTTCCCGCACTGGCGGGACGCCGACTCCTGGGGTTGGCCCTCGGAACCCGTCGCGACCTGCGACATCCGCCAGGCCGCCCTGTGGCGGGAGGGCCGGAACGTGGCCTACACCAGCGCCTGTGACATCCTGTCCGGCACGTGGCTGGACGCCTACACGGTGGTCACGCTGTACGACAAGAGCGACGTCGACGTCGACCACATCGTCCCCCTCGCCGAGGCGTGGAGAGCCGGAGCCGCATCATGGACGACGACCCAACGGACCGCCTTCGCCAACGACCAGCTCGAGGTGATCGCCGTGGACGACGGCGCGAACCAGAGCAAGGGCGACAAGGGCCCCGACCTCTGGAAGCCGCCGAACCAGGCGGCGCACTGCCTGTACGCGAAGCGGTGGATCGCGATCAAGACGAAGTACGCCCTGACCGTGTCGGCTCCCGAGAAGTCGGCGCTCGACTCGATGCTGAACACCTGCGCAGCCTGACGGAGGACCCCATGACCCAGCACTTCACCGCCCCTCCCGGCGGCATCATGACCGACGACGTCGGCGTCATCACCGGACCCGTCGAGGCCCGCATCGACGGCGACCTCGTGCGCATCCGCTACGAGGGCGCGGGCGAGGAGTACACCGTCACCGGCACCGTCGGCGAGCGCACCCCCGACGAGGTGTGGGAGCAGCTCACCACCGATCCCGGCGTCGACGAGTACGACAACCCCAAGCACGTCGACCTGCAGTAGGGCTGCGGTCCGCACGTCCTGGCCTACTTCTCTGGACGCCGCGGGCCCGGCCAGGCCAGGCTGCCGAGTATGGGAATGATCTGGGTCGCCTACCGACGCGACCGCCTGTACGCCGATGCGCTCATCGCAGACCCTGAACTGATCGAGGACCTCCTCGAATCGGACGACGACGTCACCTCGGTGGACATCGACAAGGCCTGGCACGGCGTGCACTGGCTGCTCACGGGATCGGCCGAGCCGGATAGCTCCATCGCATCCGACGTGATCTTCGGTGGCCAGCCGGTCGGTGATCCGGACGAGGAGATGATCCAGGTCATCGACGAGCCGCGCGTCGCGCGGATCGCTTCGTACTTGGCGGAGCTGGACGAGGCTTTCCTGCGGGCAGGGTTCGACCCGCAAGCAATGATCCGGGCCGACGTCTACCCGTCAGGAATCTGGGAGGAACCCGAACTCCTAGGAGCCTGCTGAACAAGGCGTCTATCTGACGGCGGGTTGGACGTGGGTGGCGGGTGGGACGCCGCCGCGGCTGTCGAGCCGCGAGTGTGAGTCAGCGCAGTTGAGTGCGACAGCGGGGTCGTC